>CAZQDA010000024.1:0-31170 GCA_964592155.1 uncultured Christensenella sp. | reverse complement strand
TCGCTGGTTCCCTCGTAGATCTCTGTGATCTTCGCGTCGCGCATCATGCGCTCCATCGGGTAATCCCTTGTATAACCGTAACCGCCCAAAAGCTGCACGCACTTGGTCGTCACTTCCATCGCCGTCTCCGCCGCATACAATTTTGCAATCGCGGATTCGGTGGAGAAGCGCTCCTTCGTGTCCTTTGCAACAGCCGCACGGTAAACCAGAAGCTGTGCCGCGTCAATTCTCGCTTTTAAGTCCGCGAGTACAAACTGCGTATTCTGGAATTTGGAAAGCGGCTTTCCAAACTGCTTCCTCTCTTTTACGTAAGTAACCGCCTCGTTAAACGCGCCTTCCGCAATGCCCAGCGCCTGTGCCGCAATACCAATACGTCCGCCGTCCAGCGTGTTCATCGCAACCTTAAAGCCCTGTCCCTCTTTTCCGAGGAGGTTTTCTTTGGGAACAATGCAGTTTTCCATGATGAGCTCTGCCGTCGCGCTGCCGCGAATACCCATTTTACGTTCCTTTTTGCCGACTGAGAATCCCGGGAAATCCTTTTCTACGATAAACGCGGAAATTCCGTGGTTTCCTTTGGATTTATCCGTCATTGCAAAAATAATGTAAATGTCGGCATAGCCCGCGTTCGTAATAAAGATCTTATTGCCGTTGAGCACATAATGATCCCCCTCCAGCACAGCCTTTGTCTGCTGTCCGGAAGCATCCGTTCCCGCGCCCGCTTCCGTCAGTCCAAATGCGCCGATCTTTTCGCCTTTGGCAAGCGGAACCAGATATTTTTGCTTCTGTTCTTCCGTTCCAAACTGCTTGATGGGGTTTGATCCAAGCGACGTATGCGCAGACACAATAACGCCCGTCGTCGCGCAGGCTTTTGAGAGCTCTTCCACGCACATAACGTATGCGAGCGTATCGCAGCCCTGTCCGCCATACTCCTTGGGGAAGGGTATGCCCAAAAAGCCGTACTTTTTCATTTTTTCCACCGTCTCAACCGGAAACCGTTCTTCTTCGTCCAGTTCCTCTGCGAGCGGCTTCACTTCTTGTTCTGCAAAATCGCGAAACAGCGTTTGCAGCATCTGGTGTTCTTTGCTTAATGTGAAATCCATATCTCTCTCCTATTTATAGCGTTCGTTTTGAAAACGTATGTTATAGTGTGCGCCCGTTTGGACACTACTTACTATTTCGCGTGTTATCCTGCCTGCGATACATGGAGGCAATCCCCATTTTTGTGCGGTATTTCGCCACCGTCCTGCGCGCGATTGTGATTCCCCTGCCGTTTAAAAGCTCTGCCATCGCGCTGTCCGAAAGCGACGGATCGCGCTTAAGCTCCTGCCTGATCACGCCGCACACATAATCGCTGCTTACTTGCGTTTGATCAGCGGCAATGCCCCCGACAAAGAAATGCTTCAGGGAAAACACCCCCTGCTCACAAATCAGGTATTTTCCGGCAACCGCCCTGCTGACGGTCGAAATATTAACCTTAAGTGCCTGCGAAAGATCGACAAGCCGCATGGGCCTTAGCGCCTCTCCCGCCAAAAAAAACTCTTTTTGCACATCCACTATTTTTTCGGCCACGCGCCGCAGCATTGTTTTCCACAGCTCCAAAGAGCTTACAATGCGGTTTGCAGCCCGATACTGCTCTTTTAAATATTCCTTGGCCTTCACATCCTGCTTTCCCAAATCGCGGTATTCCGGATTGATGGTAAGCACGGGCAGCCGTTTTTCATCCAGCAAGACTTCCAAACGATCCCCGTCACGCACAACCGTAATCTCCGGATACACATATTGGATCGCTTCTTTTCCCCCGCCATTGTCAACCCCCGGCCAGAGGCTGCGGATCAATCCGCCATATTCTTTGGCCCTGCGCACAGATATATTCAGCGCAGACGCAATTTCAGTATATTTCCCAGAGCCGAGTTCGTCAAGATAATCACTCGCAATTTTATAGGGATACGGTTCTTTGATTCCCTTTCTTTTCAGTTGAAGCGTCAGGCATTCGGAAAGCGATCTCGCCCCCACACCCGCCGGATCAAGCGATTGCACTGCCAGCAGCGCCCTTTTTGCCTGTGTACGCGTCACCGCGCACAGCTCCATAATGCTGTCAAGCGGCTCTGTAAAATAACTGCGTGAATCGAGGCTATCGATCACCGCCTTTGCCGCCAACAGCTCCTGCGTCCCAAGCTTTCGAACGTCAAGCTGCTTTAAAAGCTGATCCTTTAATGTCGTTTCGCCCGCAACGTCGGCAATTCTGTCCCCATAGGGGGCCGCCCCGAACATACTTTGCGGGAAATCCCCGCCCGTTTGCAACCGGTATATTTCGCCGCGCCCAAAAGGGTTTTGCGGCTCTCTCATCTCCAAAACAGGATTGTCCACCACCATTTGCCTCAAATATTCATTGAGGTCAAGCGCGTTCATCCGAAGGAGAAACAGCGCCTGCTGCATTTGCTGGCTCATGTTCTGGGTTTGCGTTTGTCTTTGCTCAATCAAAGCACGCATATTTTTATCCCTGCAAAGAAAGCCTGCCGCGGGGCGCAATGCCCCGCACAGGCATTGTCAGCGTTATGCCCAGATTTCCTCGTCAGTCGGGATCTTTTTGTCTTTGTCATAAAGGCCGATCTGCGATACGTTGATCAGATGCGTATAGTTGAGGTTCTCTGAAATACTGTTGTTGCCCCAGCTGCCGCAGCCAAGCGTTGTCGTCGGTGAAAAACCGTTTGTAAGAGCGCCGCCCGCTGTCGTGGAAGAGGGTTGGTTTACCACAATTCGGCTCACCGGCATAAATTCACCCACCATGCGCACATGCTCCATGTCATTGGAATGAATCGCGCAGGTGTGTCCTTTTCCTTCGTAGCACAGGTTTTCATACGCAATGTTCATCGCCTCTTCAAACGTGTCATACGGAATCGCGATCATAAACGGACACATTTTTTCTTTGCACAAAACGTCCGCTTTGCCCACGCCGCGCGCTTTTAAAACAACAACCTTTGTTCCTTCCGGAACCTCTACGCCTGCCAGAGCCGCGATTTTCTGCACGCTCTGCCCGACAACGTCCTTACCAATCACGCCGTCAGGGAAAATTGCATTGGCAAACTTTTCCACTGTCGCCGGATCGTCGATATAATATGCGCCGTTCTTTTTGAACGCGCCGATCACTTTGTCAAACTCGTCTTTTGGAGCAATGATGCTCTGCTCGCCCGAGCAAATGATGCCGTTGTCAAATTTTCGTCCCGCGATGATCATAGCAGCCGCCTCGTCATAATCAACGCCGCGGTCAACGATCACCTGCACGTTTCCGGGGCCAACACCGAGCGCCGGTTTTCCGCTCGCATAAGCGGATTTCACCATCGCGCCGCCGCCTGTCGCCACAACAACGTCCGCTGTCTTCATGACCTCCTGCGTCATATCAAGCGTCGGATTCTCAATCGTCTGGATGAGATCCTCCGGAAGCCCCAATTTTTTGAGCTCCGCGCGCATCAAATCCACAACGTATTTATTAAGCTTGCTTGTGCGCGGATGCGGAGCGACCACAATCGCGTTTTTGCCCTTGAGCGCAAACATCGCGTTGCACATGGGCGTCACCACAGGGTTTGTAACCGGCGTAACCGCACCCACAACACCCTTGGGTTTTGCCACCTTGATGATGCCTGTTTCCTTGTTTTCTTCAATGATTCCGTAGGATTTCTTTCCTTTCAGGCTGTTCCAGATGCACTTGGATTTGCCCTTGCACTTTGCAACCTTGTCTTCATAAACGCCCATGCCGGATTCTTCCACCGCCATTTTAGCGAGCTCCTCGGCGCGGTCATAAACCACCTTGCCGATTGCTTTTACCGCAGCGTCCACCTTTGCCTGATCGGCATTTTTCTCATATTCGGCCTGCGCGGCATGCGCACGCTCAAATATTTCTGCAATTGTAGCCATGTTGTAGTACCCTCCTAAAAATTATTAATCATTACGTCCGGTTCGCCTAAAAACCACACATAATTCCCTCGTTATGTCAAAACGCCAAAGGCGCGGAAAAATACACAGAACTTTTCTTGTATAATTATAGTAAGTTTTTTTAAAAAGGCAATCTTTTGTAACTAAAAAAATAGAGCCGCAAAGCGCTGATGATTCCTTAGTTAGTTAATCGCTTCTTTTTTCGAATTAGTAATGCAAAGATTGTTTTTACGGTGTATAATATATAATTGCTATAGAATGCGCCGTTTTGTAATTCTGCCGGCGCGGCCAAATGGAGGATTATATTGTGATAAACGAAAGAATCAAATGTGAAAAATACCTGTCCAAAGTCATGACCGCGGAAGAGGCGGCAAAGCTGATCTATCCCGGCGCAACAATCGGTATGAGCGGTTTTACGCCTGCCGGGCACGCAAAGGCTGTTCCGCTTGCCATCGCAAAACGCGCGGAAGAAACAGGCGAAAAACTTGATCTCACGGTTATGACGGGCGCTTCCGTGGGCGATCAGATCGACGGTGCACTCGTGCGCGCGGGCGCAATGAAAAAGCGTATGCCTTACCAGACCAATTCCACCGTCCGCAACGCGATCAACGCGGGCGAGGTAGAATATTTCGATATGCATTTAAGCCAGCTTTCCGTATGGGCGAAGAACGGCTTCTTCGGCGATATCGATTTTGCGATCGTGGAGGTTTCCGGCATTGACGAAGAAGGGCACATCATCCCTTCCACATCCATCGGCGCGTCAAATACCTATATCGATTGCGCAAAACAGGTGATCCTTGAGGTCAACACCACACAACCGCTATCGCTGAAAGGCGTACACGATATCTATACCGTGGAGCGCGTGCCCAACAGCAAGCCCATTCCGATCATCCACGCGGAAGACCGGATTGGCACGGAATATTATCCCTGTGATTTTGACCGGATTGCGGCAATCGTCATGACGGATATTCCGGACAAAGGCCGCGCAGTTCCGCCTGTCGATGAAATCTCTCAAAAAATCGCTGACCATATCATCGAAATCATCAAGAGCGAAACCAAGGCCGGGCGGCTTCCCGTTCCGCTTCCCCCGCTCCAGTCGGGCGTGGGCGGCGTTGCAAACGCGGTTCTCGCAGGTCTGAAACAGTCCGACTTTACAGACCTTAAAGTTTATTCAGAGGTATTGCAGGACGCTGTGTTTGACCTGATCGACGCAGGGAAAATCGCATTTGCGTCCGGAACATCCCTTACGATCTCGCCTGATTTCGAAGAGCATTACAACAAAAATTTCGAGAAATATAAAGAAAAAATCATGCTTCGCCCACAGGAAATCAGCAACCATCCGGAGGTTATCCGCCGTCTTGGTATCATTGCCATGAACACGGCGATTGAGGCGGATATTTATGGCAACACAAACTCTTCACACATCAATGGCACGCGCATCATGAATGGCATCGGCGGCAGCGGCGACTTCGCGCAAAACGCGGGGCTTTCCATCTTCATGACGCCCTCCACTGCGAAAAACGGCGCGCTTTCCTGTATCGTTCCGTTTGTAACGCATGTCGACCATACCGAGCACGATATCCACTTCCTTGTAACGGAATTCGGGTATGCCGACCTTCGCGCCCTGCCCCCGCGGCTGCGCGCAAAGGAAATCATCGAAAAGTGCGCGCATCCTGATTTCAGGCCGCAGCTGCTCGATTATTTGGAACGCTCGTGCATCGAATGCGATTGCAAACAAACGCCTCAGCTGTTAAAAGAAGTGTTTGAAGATAAGTAAGCTCATCAACCGCAAGAGACTGTCTCACTCAGAAAAAGCGAGACAGTCTCTTTTTTATCAATTCAATGTCAAATTTCGGGGTAGCGCTCTTTTATTCTGAATTCAGCTTGCCTAGGCAAACAACAATCCCGGATTATATCGGTAAATCGAGCACGGACGCCCGCCGGTCTGGTAGTTGGTATTTTCAATCAGCTCCCCCGCCTGATGCAGATAGGAAAGATAGCGTTGCACAGTGATGCGCGACAGGTTCACCGTTCCCACGATATCGTCACACGAAAAACAAGCATCCGGCCTGCTGTTAAAAACCGACCTGATGGTATTAAGCGTCTTCTTCTGTAATCCCTTAGGCAGCTCCGGCGCCTCGCACTCTGCGCCTTTTAAAAGCCAGTCAATCTTCTCCTGCGTAAGCGTGCCTTTTTGCTCCAATAACTTTACACGGTGCAAAAAACGAGCAATCGCCTGCTCAAAACGGCCGGTGTCAAACGGGTCAACCAGACAGTCCACCACGCCCAGACGCATCACCTTGCGCAGTGTCTCACAATCGTTTCTGGCAACGTAAGCGATCACTTCCATGCGCACATCGCGCAACCGCACATCGCGCAGAAGATTTAATCCCGCGCACGGGTTTGTGCACAGGTCAATCAGGAGCAAATCCGCCGGGTGGCGTTCAAAATAATTCGAGGAAATCGTTTCGTTGAAAGACAACATCTCGATCTGGAACCGGTTGTCCCTGATCATGTCTGTTGCATTGCTTTTCAGACCTTTAAATCCTCTCTTTAATACCGTCATCCGATACATGTTCAAAACCTCGATTGTTTCCGTCCTGACTCGCATGACGCAAGCCCGGCTCTTTTTCTTTGTTAAAATATTGTCAAATGGTTGTGTCGCCCTCCCCTACCATTCATTTTCAGGGAGAACATTCCATTGTCAAAATTCCATTGAATCAGCGCTGCCCGCAGGGTTCTGCGGGCGCGCGCCTTTGATTTTTCTTAGAAGAGTTTGCTGTAAATTTCGTATACCTTGTCCCTGTTAAGTACCGCGTAATTGCGTGCCATCAACCGTCCCTGCTTTGTCATAACCGTTTCCGTGAAGATCTCAAGATCCTCTTTTGTCACGCCATATTCACGAAGCGGTCTGCACTGCAAAATCTTGTTCAGCAGCTTTTCCATTTCCTCATAGACCACATCTTCCTTGCAGCCGATGATATCCGCAATGAATTTGTTAAGCTTTTTGATTTTGCCGTTCGGGTCAAGCTCCATATACGCCTTGAATACGCCGATCAGCAGCGCATAATTTGCTTCTCCGTGCGGTACGTGATAAGTGCCGCCCAGAGGATAGCTCATCGCGTGTACAGCCGCGCAGCCCGCGTTGCCAAACGCAACGCCCGCGTAATTGCTTGCAATCAGGAAGTCTTTCAAAAGCGGTATGCGCGCTTCCTCGCCGTTCTTTGCAATCTCCATATAACCTTTCAGTATCATTTTGATCGCTTCATAGCCAAATAGCTCCGTGTAGGGGGTCGCTTCCGGCGAAAGGCTGGATTCCAGCGCGTGAATCAGCGCGTCGATCGAGCTTGTCGCAAAAAACTTAAACGGCAGCCCTTTCAAAAGCTCAGGAACCATGACCGCACAGTCCGCGTTCATTTCATCGAGCGCAAGTCCCATTTTCGTGTGACGGCTCTTCAGCTCAAGAATGGAAAGATTGGTCACCTCGCTGCCCGTTCCGCAGGTCGTGGGAACAAGAATCAGCTCCTTGTCCTTGATGATTTCCGCTTTGCCGTCGTACAAATCAAGGATGGGCTTCACATTTTTCAGCGCAAAAATTTTGCAGATGTCGATGATTGTGCCGCCGCCGATTGCGATGATGCGTTTGTAATTCCCTTTCATGTCGTCGAACATCGCTTCCGCCATCTCATCCGAAGGCTCGCCCGCGCCATATTTTTCCTGAAACATCACGTCCGCCTTGATGCCAAGGTCTGTAAAGTATGGGTTATAGATGTACTCGTTTGTAATAATCAGGTCGCCTTCCCCAATTTTGAACTCCTCACAGAATTCTTTGCAGGTATCAAAAGCATGAATGACCGGTTTGATTGCAAGTTGTTTCATAATATCTTCTCCTTAGTCCTGTTCACAATAGTTACATTTAAATTTGTTCTCAAAAAATTCAATGAGCTGCGGCCTGAAATCAGGATGCGCAATTTTTATGAGACGCTGCGCGCGTTCCCTCAGCGTAATGCCGCGCAAGTCCGCAACGCCGTATTCCGTCACCACATACTGCACGTCATATCTGGAAGTCGTGACCGCCGCGCCTTCGTCTATAATCGCCACAATTTTGGAAACGGTTCCCTTTGCAGCCGTGGAGGGCATTGCCATAATGCTCCTGCCGTTTTTGCTCATTGTCGCGCCGCGCACAAAGTCCACCTGTCCGCCTACGCCGCTGATCTGCTTATGACCCACAGAGGTGGAAACAACCTGCCCCATGAGGTCTACCTGCACACAGGAATTGATGGATACCATATTGTCGTTTTGCGCGATCACCACCGGATCATTGACATAATCCACCGGATATACGCCCACCGCCGGATTATCGTCCAGATAATCATACAGGCGACGCGTTCCCATGGCAAAGGTCAGAATGCTCTTGCCGGGATGCAGCGTTTTTTTCTTGTTGGTAATAACCCCTGCTTCCACCAGCTCCACAACCCCGTCCGAGATCATTTCACTGTGGATTCCAAGGTCTTTTTTATCTTTTAAAAACAGCAGCACCGCATCCGGAATCGCGCCGATTCCCAGCTGCAGCGTGTCGCCGTCCTGCACAAGCGAAGCACAATGTCTGCCGATTTCACGTTCCACGTCGGTAATTTTGGGATTCGGCAGCTCCAGAATCGGTTCGTCAAATTCCACAAAATCAGAAATTTCCGACACATGCACAAACGAATCGCCGTGCGTGCGCGGCATATATTTATTTACCTGCGCGATCACGACCTCTGCCTGCTTGACCGCTTCCATCGTATAATCCACAGAAATCCCCAGACTCACATAACCATGCGCGTCAGGCGGTGTCACCTGCACAAGCGCAACATCCGGCTTGCAGTTGGTACGCAGAAGCTCAGGCTCCTTTGAAAAATAAACAGGCGTGATGTCCGCGCGTCCCTCCGCGCACGCCGTGCGCGTATATCCGCCCAGAAAAAATCCGTTGTGGCGGAAATGTTTTTCCATGCCGGGCGCGCAGTATCCTGCTTTGCCCATTGCCACCATATGAATAATTTCCACATTTTCATAGCTTTGTGCGTTTGCGGTCATCGCTTCCGTTACGTGTACGGGTTCGCCTGTCGCGTGCGCCACCACAACCGTATCGCCGGATTTGATTTTTTTCACCGCTTCTTGTGCGGTTGTCAGCCTCGATTTATATAATTCCTTCCAATCCATTGGCTTTCTCTCCCTCTTATTTCAGCTTTTTATGATTCCGATCTGCGCGCCAGCTCTTCCTTAAGACGCGCGTAATCCTTGTTTCCGGTCAATATGATTTTCCCATAACGCCCGCTTAGCTTGTCATGCAGCGCGCACGCGCTGTTGCACCCGCAGATAATCACCGCAAAATCCAAATCCTTTGCCGCTCCCGCAGTCACAATCTCGCTGTCCGGAAAATCCTCCATAATCTTTGCCGCAATCCTTGTCCGCTCATAGCGCGGATTGCAGCCGCCGCAATATTTAATTCCGATTTTCATCTTTTGTCCGTTCCGCTCTTCTTTTTGCCAAAATGCTTTGCGCCATATTCCAGGTCTCATCGCTGACCCCTGTTACCAGCACCACATCCCTTACCTCCGGTATGTTTTCCTTGAGTGCGGACGCAACCAGCGATTCCAGCGTAAGGGAAGCGGAGGGGCAATTGCTGCATTTACCAAGGAAACGCACTTTTACTATGCCGTCTTCCATGCCGATCACCTCGATATCGCCCTGATGCTCGCCCATCTCAGGCCTCACCTGATCCTGCAGCACCCGTTCGATTCTTGCAAGCAATTCATTTTCCATAAGCCCCTCCTTTCCTACGCCTGTTTTATTTCTTTATTGATCGATATGCGCGAGCTTCTTTGCAAGCTCTTTCTTCATTCCGAGGTTGCCCTGGCGCGCAATCATAATGCGCTGCGCCTGCGGCGAACCCGCGCCGTGCATGGATTCTGTACGATAGCCGACAGCCGCCGTTCCCAGCGCAAGATTTTCAATCAGGCGAAGGATTCTCAAACGATTTTCCGTGGAAACTTCCGCAACGCCCTTTAAGTATTTTTCCACATATTTGCCCAGCTTGGGATCGCGGAAATCCTTTTCCGAGGGAGCCGTAACCATGATGCCGCCTGCGATATCCTCTGCGAGGCGCACAATTTCATACGGGAATCTCGTTACGTTCTGTTTGCACACGTTTGCGAGCAGCAGATCGATGATGTAGTTTCCGGATTCCGTCTGATGCCCTTCCGCCGAGCAAGCGATTCCGCACGCATACAGCGTTTCATTCAGGTGCGTCATTTCGATCAGCTTGTCCTTGATATGCGAAGCCTTTGCCGCGCCGTTGTAATCAGCGGCAACCGCTGCCGCGCCAATCAACACGTCGCCCACGCCGACCTTGCAGCCACCATAGCTCTGACGGTGATATCCCGCAAAGCGCTCTACCATCATGCCCGCAAATTCCGTTTCGCCATTGAGGAAAATTCTGTCATTGGGCACAAATACATCGTCGAAAATCGTGAGCGCTTCCACGCCGCCGAATTCCGCGTTTCCTACGTCAAGGTCAGACCCTTCCAGCTTGCGCGTATCGCAGGACTGGCGGCCGATGATCATGAACAGGCCGGGCGCATCGAGCGGCACCGCAAAGGATACTGCATAGTCCTTATCTTCCGGTCTCATGGCAACCGTAGGCATTACGATTACCTCGTGGGAATTGAGCATACCGGTCTGGTGTGCTTTTGCGCCGCGCACAACAATTCCGTCAGGACGTGTTTCCACAACGCGCAGATACATATCCGGATCGGGCTGTGCGTGCGGAGCCAGAGAGCGGTCACCCTTAGGGTCAGTCATCGCGCCGTCAATCGTCAGGTCGTTATCCTGACAGTATTTCATAAATTTCACAAAGTTTTCATGATAGTTCGTGCCGCATGCCTTATCCGTTTCATAGGTCGTGCTGTATACCGCGTTAAACGCGTCCATTCCAACGCAGCGCTGGAAGCAGGCAGCCGTCTGCTGTCCCAGAAGCCTTTGCATTTTTACTTTTTTAATCAAATCGTCTGTATTACGATGAATGTTTGTGAAGCGGTTGATTTTGCGTCCATCTTCCAACGTAACGGTCATCAGGTCTTCATACTCCGGCATCTGCGCCAGATCGTATGTCATGCGAACCGAGTTAAGGGAAGGACGGAGAATCGGATCATCCACAGGATTTTCAATCTTCTCCCCAAACATATAAACTTCCATGTTGATTTTGCGAATACTTTCGATGTATTCTTCGCCAGTCATAAGTGCCATAATTCTTTTCCTTTCTATTCATGAGCCATTGTCAACCGGCTGTTTTTTGCAGCCGTTTCCTCTTTTATGCCTTCACAATATATACATGCAAATAACGTGCCATCTATACAAAAATATATCACATTTCAAATAAAAAAGCACTATTTTCTAAATTTTAATCTTTTTTGTCTCTTAAAATTTAAAAATACCGCTTTTTTTGTAAAATAATCGCCGCAATTCACAGCATTCCAAGCTAATTTTAAAATTGGTATACCAATTTTGATTTCTTTTGTTTTATTTTTGCAACACTTTTTCCTTTTTGCTTGAAAGGTAGTTTCCGTATCGCCATAATATTCAAGAAATTTTCACTTATCTACGTCTTGTTTCATTTTTGCAACACGTTTTATTTTTGCAACAGCGTGTGCTTCTCATTATACTTTTTCCGCTTGCGCACAAAGGTTGCCGCATCCATGCCCAGGCTTTTGGCGGCATCGCGCACATTTCCCCACTGTTCATACGCATGATTGATATAATCGAGTTCTACACGCTCAATCAGTGCCTTCAAATCAATTTTTTCCCCACTTTGCAAAAGCTGTCCTTCTGCCGACGCCACGTGCAAGAAAAGATTTCCCACCGTGATTTCATTGGTGCTGCTCATAATCATCGAGCGCTCCACCACATTTTTCAGTTCCCGCACATTTCCGGGCCAGCGGTATTTGAGCAGCACGTCCTTCGCTGCCTCAGTCAGCCTTTTTTCCATGCCGTATTTGTGGTTTAAATCATCCAGAAACTGTTGCGCCAGTGGAATGATGTCATCCTTACGCTCCCTTAACGGCGGGATGGTTACAGGGAAAACATTCAGCCTGTAAAATAAATCCGCGCGAAATGTTTTTTCCCGCAGCATTTCCTGCAAATTGCGGTTGGTTGCCGCAATCACACGCACATCCACCTTCAGCGGCTTGTTTGATCCAATCCGTTCGATCTCCTGCTCCTGCAAAACGCGCAGCAGCTTCACCTGCATCTCCAGCGGCAGCTCGCCCACTTCATCGAGGAAAATCGTGCCCTTGTCCGCGACCTCAAAAAGCCCCATCTTCCCTTCCCTGTTCGCGCCTGTAAAAGCGCCGCGCTCATAGCCAAACAGCTCGCTTTCAATCAACGCCGCGGGAATCGCGCCGCAGTTCACCTTGATAAATCGCTCATTTGCACGATTGCTTCCTTTATAGATATAAGAGGCAATCTTATCCTTGCCCACTCCTGTTTCACCTGTGAGAAGCACCGTCGTATCCAGCTTGCACACTTTATCGATCATGCGCAGCAAAGAAAGCATAGCCGCGTCATGCACCACCAGCTCTCCGTCGCCGATGAGCTGCCTGCGCATTGCCTCCAGTTCCGACACGTTTTTCTCTGAAAGCTCCTCGTTTTCACGCAGCTTCATCTTAAGCTCATGAAGCTCGGTGATGTCGCGCACGTTTGTAATCACCATCACCACTTCATTGTTTTCATCAAGCGTGGGCGTACTCGTAATCACCGCCCGTTTTCCCGTCTCGAATTCCTGCTCGAGCGTCACGCTCTCGCGCTTTCTGATCGCCTCCAGCGTGCCCGACTGGTTGATGATGTCGCGCGCCACCAGATCGCGCATGTTTTTTCCCAAAACCTGCTCGCGCTTCAAGCCTGAAATAATCTCGTAGGATTTATTGACCATCAGCGTGTTGGCGTTGCCGTCCGTAATATAAATGCCATCATAAGATCCTTCTATCACGACGTCAAGCACACCGCGCGCTTTGCTCAGGTCGCTCAGCAGGTCGCCTTTTTCATAATATGCCGGCACTCTTGTTTTCATCATGCGCCCCTCCTGCGAGCCTTACGGCAAGCGGTAAACAATGCACGGATGCCCGCCCGTGTTGTAATCGATGTCTCCAATAATGCGCCCCGCCTCTGTCAGGCGTTTCAAATACCGCCTTACCGTCACCGCGGAAAGCCCCAATTGCTGCGCAAACTCTTTGACTGTGAAATTGTGCTCGGGAGCAGCCCTAAAGCACTCCATCATTTTCTTTTCCGTTTCATTTTTCGCACTGCCCGCCGGCGAAACCAGCGCAACATCTTTCGCGTGGAACAAATGGTCAATCGTTTCCTGATCCACACTGCGCAAGCCGTTTACCGTTTGGATATAATCGACATACTTATCAAGCGCCCTTTGAAACCGCTCCTGTGAAAATGGCTTTACCAGATAATCAACCACACCCAGATGCAGCGAGGTGATCAGGGTTTGCGTATGCTTTGCCGCAGTAATCAAAATCACATCAACCGAAATATTTTTCTTCAGAATGTCCTTTAGCAGCTCTATCCCATTATAATGAGGCAGGCAAACGTCAAGAATCATCAGATCCGCATGCTGCGTCTCCAAAAAAGCCATCGCGTCATACCCGTTTGAAAACTCGCCCGCCACCTCAAAATGCGCGTCCGTTTCCACATATCCGCGGTTAATATAAGAGACCATCGGGTCATTGTCAACGATAATTACCTGATACATCCGCTTCTCTCCTCTTTTCAATTGTAAGAGATTTCACATACCCTGTCAACCAAGCGCACTACGCGAAAACCCCCTCGTTCTTTTCGTGGGTAATTTATAGTATACTATAGTTAAATCGTATGATAAAAGGAGGCATAACCTATGAACAAATGCAAGATTACCATCCTGAAAAAAACGCTCGACGAAGAGCTGGCGCGTGAATATGGCGCGGAGGGTCTATCGGCCTGCCCCATGCACACAGTGGGCGAAATATTTTATGCCGATTATGCAAAGCCGGAAGGCCTATGTGACGAGGCATGGAAAGCAATCTATCAATATGTGTTTGCCCTTTCCCACGGCGCAGGAAATGAACTCTTCTATTATGGCGACTGGATCAGGAAACCCGGCGTCGCCATTTGCAGCTGCAACGACGGCCTGCGTCCGGTGATCTTCAAAATAGAAACCACAGAGGAAGAGTCGGAAAAGGATTATGTGCCGGTGTAAGCGTTGCAGTGCTTTCTCGTCATCCATACTGTATTCTCAAAGAAAAAAGCCTTGCCCTGCATCATGCGGGTAAGGCTACATTTTAAAATCGGTTCCACGGACTCTAACCAATACCTGATTTATCCTGTTGCGTTTAAATTGACTGGCAACCCTTTCAAATGATTGCTGAATTATTATTTTTCTTCCTTCTTATCCCCGTCCGGCCATACATAAATAATCTTGTTGCACTTAGGGCAAATATAGACCTTTGTTGCATTTGATGAATTTTTTGATGTCCGCTCGTACATACTACAGCCGCACTTGTTGCATTCCATGTTTTCATTCCTCCACGACTATTATACCATATTCATTTGCAAAAAAAGGAAAAAATATGTTAAAAATCTATTTCATTTGATAGAGATTTTGGTTGAGCAAAATTTCTACCGCCCGCAATGCCCGACGCAGCCTTTTAAAACTTGTCTTTTCCCATCATGCTTATCCATCAATTTTCGCGCTAAATACTTGACTTTCCATTAAAATCTGTTAGACTTTATAATCAGTTAGTTTTTCATATTATTAGTTAATATTCTTGTTTATTGTTTTTCGCTTCTGGTTAAAATACATACATCTTAACAAACATGGTATATCAAAAAAACACATAGAGCGAATCCGTGAAGAAGCGCGCCATTCCATTATGGTTCGGCATATTCGTGAAAAGCAACTATTTTTGCTACAGCAAAATACATAGAAAAACACCAAGGAGAGCAAATATGAACGTGAAAAATATGGATACTGAATACGAGCGTCCATCCGTCATGATCGTGGATGACACCCCTGCAAATCTGAAATTATTGAAGGAGATGCTCAACCGTCTCAATTATAGGGTTACTGCTTTCACCTCAGGCAAAGCGGCGGTCTCTTCCATGCGCGAAACGATTCCCAATATCATTTTATTGGATGTCAGCATGCCGGATATGGATGGCTTTGAAGTGTGCAGGCAAATCAAATCCAATTCCCATACGCAAAATATTCCTGTTATTTTTATCAGCGCCTTAAACGAGATAAACGACAAGGTAAGCGCATTTCGCGCCGGAGCCGTTGATTATATTACAAAACCCTTTGATTTTGAAGAGGTGCGCCTGCGCGTCAATACCCACCTGAAAATGTATTTTTATCAGGCTGAAATTGAAAAAATGAATCAAATGCTGAGCGCCAGAGTGTCTGAACAGGTCGAAAAAATATTGGATACGGAACGCCGCCTCAGTTACACCCAGGAGGCCATCATTACGGGCCTTGCAAAACTTTCGGAGTGCAGGGATACGGATACCGGCGATCACGTGGAGCGCGTCTCCACTTATTGCACCGAAATCGCAAAAATCATGGCGCGTTATGCGGAATATTCACAGATCATAACCGACGACTTCATCAAGTCGCTGCGCTCTGCCGCAACGCTGCACGATATTGGCAAGGTCGGGATTGACGACACCATTCTTTTGAAAAATGGGAAGCTGACAGACCATGAATTTGAACAAATGAAAAAGCACACGGTAATCGGCGGAGAAATCATTGAAAAAATACGCGAAAAAATCAAAGGAAATCCATTGGTGGATATGGCCTACGATGTAACGATGTACCATCATGAACGCTGGGACGGCCAAGGCTATCCGTCGCGTCTGCGTGGCGATCAAATTCCGTTGAGCGCACAAATTATGGCAATTGCCGACGTTTATGACGCACTCGGCTCAAAACGCCCTTATAAAGATCCGTTTCCTCAGGAAATGATCTTTCAAACAATTTTAGATCAAAAGGGGCTTCACTTTTCACCTCATGTCGTCGACGCTTTTGAAGAATATGTGGGGGCGCTGCAATGAAATTGGGCCATGACAAATCCGAAAAATTATCCTTAAAGCAGGCTGTTTTGATTGCCTGTTTGATAATTCCGTGCAGTCTTCTGATTTTTTCATGGATATTTTTCCAATACAGCGTAACGCAAAATCCTATTTTGGAAGAACGCCTCGCGCTTACCCTTTTAGGTCTTGGGATATTATGCGGTTGTCTTGTTTTTTTAACGTTTCTTTATTTTCGAATCCATGCGAAAGTAAAAAAACACGAATCGGCAATGCGGCACATTGAAAGGCTTTTGGAAACCATCCATAACGAGGCCGAGCTTCCGGAAGACGCAGCCTCTTTCTTGCAAACGGATGACCTGCACCATGGCGAAGTTTTGGAGGAAGCTTTGAGCAAACTCATTGAATACTATCAAAATTGCGGTCTTGTTTCGCATGCCACGCGCAGCCTATATGGGAAAATATCCTCCGGGGATTTGTTCACGCGTATTGATACGAGGCGCTATGCGTCCAAATATATTCAGATTCCCATGACGCTCAATTCCATTCTTTCATTTTATGACCGTATTCTGGACGAAATTCCAATTGGAATTTCGATTGTCGATGAAACGCTGCGCGTTCGCTATTTAAATAAAACCATGCGCATCGCTTGCGGTGTACGGCGTAAAGATATTATTCAGGGCCTCTTCATTTCAGATATTGGCTCCATTCGGCATACTGAAGTTTCTGAAAATATTTCGCAGGTGCTGGAGCACAAAAAAGCGCTTCGCAAAGAAATGAACATAAATGTGGGCAGCCGCGATTATTGGGTCAACGTTACTACAATTCCAAGGGTCGATAAAGTTACAGGCAAGAACATGGTCATGCAGATCATTACAGAGCAAACAGAGCTTTACGACCTGAAAAAAAACGCGGACAGCGCAAACGTCGCCAAAAGCCGTTTTCTGTCAAGTATGAGCCACGAAATCAGAACTCCCATTAACGCGATTCTGGGATATGCGCAGCTCCTGCAGGAAAGCATCACCCTATCCAAAAGTGAGCGAAGCTTTGTGGATACCATCCGCAAAAGCGGGAATCATCTTCTAACCATTATCAACGATGTTCTGGAAATTTCAAAAATTGAGGAGGGAAAGATAGAATTCCACTTTGACAGCTTTAACCTGCGCACACTCGTTCAGGACTGCATCAGCATGTTCCGCCCTAAAATTGAGGAAAAGGGTCTTGACCTCACGCTTAATCTGCACGATGATCTGCCCTATTATATCAAAAGCGATCAGGGGAAAATCCGTCAAATCCTGCTCAATGTCTTCAGCAATTCCGTGAAATTCACAGAATCCGGAAGAATTTCCATTGAGGTTTCCGCCATCGATTTCTCACCTGCGCAAAACTCGGCAAAAATACGTATCGATGTTTTGGATACAGGCTATGGGATAGATCCCAACGATTTCAAAAAAGTTTTTGACAGCTTTAAGCAAACCGCATCCGGCAGAAAGTCCGCGGGAGGAACCGGCCTTGGAATGCCGATCAGCCGGTCATTCGCGCGGCATCTGGGCGGAGATCTGAGCATCGTGCGCAGTGAAATCGGCAAGGGGACCACATTCCGAATCGAATTTCGGGTAGATATTGTGGAGCATACTGATCTGCCTGCCGAAGAATCGCATGACAACAGGCAAATCATAGGAATCAATGGAAAATTCCGCGTACTTGTCGTCGATGATAATGTCGAAAACAGAAGCGTCATCGGCCTGTTCCTCGGTAAAGTAGGGATCGATACAATCTATGCGCAGGACGGTGGTGAAGCAATCAGAAAGGCACAAAGCTATAAACCGGACCTCATTTTCATGGACTTGACCATGCCTGTCATCGATGGCTTTGACGCTACACGCTACATCAAAGATTCTGAGTGGGGCGAAAAAATATATGTGATCGCAGTCACTGCAAATGTCCTCGATGAAACGGTGAAAAAGGTTAAGGAATACGGATTTGCGGATTACATCATCAAGCCTTTTATCAAGCAACAAATTTTTGACGTAATCCAAAAATTCTGCGATATCGAATACGTATATGAAACCGTGGCTTTGGGCGATGATAAAGCGCAGATTATAATTGATCCCGATAAACTCCCTGAAGGCTTCACCGAAACCATCAGAAAGGCCGTATTCAATGGAGATTTTGATAAGGTTGGCAAGGCTATCGACAGCCTTGACGATGAATTCTGGGACGCCAAACAGTTCATGCTTGAGTTGGCTGAAAATTTTGACGGAAAATCGCTTTGCAATCTCTTGAAAACAAACGCCGACTGATCTGATATACAACTGATCAGTATGTTGCAACAAAAAAGCATCTCGAACGGAGTATTGTTATGAAACAGGAACATTCATTTGATAAAACATATGATTGGAACAATTTGAAAAATTCGTCCGTCGCAATCATAGATGATGTGATCGATAACATCAAGCTGCTCAATAATATGCTCAAAGATTCCGGATATTACCCTTACGTATTCCATTCCGGAGTCGAGGCGCTGCAAAGCCTGGAGCTAAGCCCTCCTGACATTGTATTGCTCGATATCAATATGCCGGGCATGGACGGGTTTGAAGTTGCGCAGCGGATGAAAAATATTTCTTCCCTCAAGCACACCCCTATTATTTTTGTCACTGCCCTTGACGATGTAGCCAGCAAGGTAAAGGCTTTCCGCTCCGGAGGCGTTGATTTTATTACAAAGCCTTATGTGTTTGAAGAAGTTCGCTCGCGCGTCGAGACTCATTTGCGCATTGCCAAAATGCAAAAATATACGGAAGAATACAATGAATATCTAAAGGATCAGCTCGATCAGGAATATCAAAAAACGATCGCCGCGCAAGAACAGCTCATCGCGCTTCACAAAAATAATTTTGACGCGCAGATTGCTGTCATCGAGATCGTAACCGGAATCGTTGAAGTCAGCGTATCACAGCTTGGAAGGTCCACAAAACGCGTACAAAGCCTATGTGGAAAAATGGCAAATTATTTATCCAGGCAAAAACGTTTTTCCGACTCCATCGATTCTATTTTTCTGACAGACATCATATACGCTTCCGCTCTTTATGACTGTGGTATGGCAAGCCTCGAGCACCGCCTTATAAGCGGCAATCTAAAATACAGCTCCATAGACCGCCGTGAGATGGAAAAACACACCTCGGCAGGTGCATCCATATTGTGGCGGGCAAGGGAGCGGTTTCCGCAAAGCAGTATGCTAAAAATGGCCGTGGACCTTGCAGCCACGCATCACGAGCGCTTTGACGGTTCCGGTTATCCCAATGGCCTTGAAGGAGAAACCATTCCCCTTTGCTCAAGAATTTTAACGATTGCCGACGTTTATGACGCCTTGATTTCCAATCGTCAATACCGGATTCAATACTCAGTCAAAAGCGCCCTGTCCACCATTCGGGACAGATGGGCCAAGCAATTTGATCCGGATGTATTAGAAGCTTTTTTGGCAGTGGTGGATATTGAAGAAGATGAAGCAATCTTGCGTACAAAGGCCTTACGCATCAAATAGGGTGATTTGTTTAAGCGGTGAGTAAGGAATCGACAATTTGCTTTAGTCTGTTTTTATCAAACGGCTTTGTGATATAATCCGTAGCCCCTAAGGCCATGGCTCTTTCTTCACCGTCCTCAGATTCGGATGTTAACATTACGACAGGCGCAGCACTGCCCTGCGCCCGCAGGCGCTGTAGCGTCTCAAACCCGTCCATTCCCGCCATATTGATATCCAAAATAATCAAGTCAACGCAGCGGTCATTCAAAAACTCAAGCGCCGCTTCTCCTGAACATTCAAAAAATACTTGATAAGAACGAAAAAACAGTTCTTTTATGGATGCTTGAATAAAAATACTATCATCAATTACCAGTATCCTTTTATCCTGCAACGCAATCCACTCCTTCCCCCAATATTAATATTTTATCATCCAAACCGCTATTTTACAATGCTTCATCGAGACTTGTTCAAGACACTTTTACATCATATTGTCAACAGGCATCGACTGAATCCGCTCTTTACGCAGTCTAAAAAATGTGATACACTTGTGACAAATTGATGGCATTTCTTTTTGCGTCAGTCTATAGAGGTATAAAATGAGCAAACGAAACAGCAGTAAACGAATTATAGAGTATAACAGGCGTCATATTACACAGACGGCTTTGGATTTATTTTGTAAAAAAGGCATTTTGCGCACCACTGTTGAAGAAATCGCGGATGCGGGAGATATCAGCAAAGTAACGGTTTATCATTATTTTCCAACCAAAACAGATATTGTCTTATCAGTCACTGACGAAATATTGAAAAATTATATGTCTTCCGATGGTCAGCTTGCGGTTTTTTCCGCCGATTTTGAAAACCTGACAGGGCTTGATCAAATCAAAAGCCTGCTTGACATTTATCTGGATTTTTCAGGGCACAACGTAGACTATTTAATCTTCATCTGCGAGATGGAAATTTATGTACGCATCAATAAATTGACACAGACGCAGCAAAAAACGCTTCGCCTGCATCAAAAGGCATTGACCTCTTTCTTGAAAAATGCTCTTTTCAAGGGCTTGCAGGATCAATCAATCAAAATCACATGTGCTCCGGAGTCGCTCTTCGGCATCTTTTATGGACCACTCCGCGGAATGTGCCTGAATCTTTTCTTCGCGAGGGAAAGCGGCAAAAAAAGTGAGCTGAAGCAGGCGGTGCAGGATCTGGAGATTATGATTGGCTGCATCCTCCGCGTTTTGAGTGGCGAACATAATATTTCAACGCTTTTGCCTGAAGCATAATTTTTGGAAACTCTTCTTACTCCATCATCATACGCAGTATTACCATCGTCCTCCAGTTCCTTGCAAGCATAACATAATTTGATTTTTCCAGCATTTGCGCCGGCACAACAGGTAATTCGTCCCTTTATTTTTTCCGCCGACATGGATTCTCCAAAACAACGCAAAGCATCCCATTTCTTATCTTATTCATTCTTTGCATTGCGCTTTCATATCATACTATACCTGTAGGCTTTCCAGAAGCGCTCACATGAGTTTTCTGCGGCATTTGCCAACTCTAAGTCAATAATATAACAAAATGTCGCACACGGCTTCACACGCCTTTAAAATCAATGGTCAAAAAGCAAGAGCAGATAAACGATACTCAAAGCTACCCACCCAATGTGTGGCTTGAACTAGGGCTGTATCATCCATTGTTATCATTACAACAGTGCTTTAGCCATAGGACAAGGATCGCAACGCATTCTCTGCCGCTTCTTTAATTCGCTCAACATATCCGCCTCTCAACAACAGACACACCGAACGATCTGGCGCCATAATATCGTTTGGCGTAGTGGCAAGCGCGCTTGCGCGGCAACCTCCGCCGCATTGCCAACGAAACGCACAAGCTGTGCATTCCTTGTTTTTTTCTATATATTCCGACAATCGAGTGTCTATCAGCCGCATATAGGAAGATTCTACCAGGCCCTGCCGAAGTCCCGTTTCCAATATGCTCGGATATTCTTTTTGAATATCGAAAGAGGAGAGCGGCATACAGGGAAGCATCCTGCCCTCCGCTGAAATATAAAGCGTCTGGCGCGCATGTCCGCAGATCACCGCGTTGGGACATTCTTGGCCCTCCTTATATTTGATTGAGGGTATATCCCACTTTGTCGTACCTTTGCGGCATTGGAAAAAACCTCCCAGCTGTAGTGACGTTCTCATCCCATCTTCAAAGTATGCAGGGATGTATTGCAAATAGCTCTCCATTACTTCCTCTAGCGAGATCGTATATTCTTGCCCGAATTGATTCCATAGTTCCGTTGCTGAAACCGGATTGGTCTTTACATGCGCACAATGATGATCGGCCAGCGTATTAATGCTCTCGCGCAGCAAGTGAACATTACCGCGGTGCAAGCACATTTCGGCGCCTGTTGAAAATCCCATTTGGTGACACAGGTCAAATGCGTCCAGCACAATCCTGCCCGCATCCTCTATGCCGCGCATCCAGTCGTGCCATCCCTCATCTCCATCATAGCTCATGTTGAATTCAGGCTTCTGGCCATAATCTTGAAGCCGCGCGAGCCGTTCTTTTGTCACCAGCTTGCCATTAGAATATACCTGCGAGATGCGTATACCGCGTTGCGTGAGGGCTTCCACAATTTCAAAAAAATCGCTGCGCAACAATGCCTCACCACCTGTAAGCGATACTTCTATCACGCCGCAATCCGCAAGCTGATCGACAATACTCATCACCACTTCATGGCTCAATTCTCCAAACTTTGCTTGCGGCGCAGACATATAGCAATGTTTGCAGCGGTAATTGCATCGTCCGGTAATTGACCAGTGCGCACGGTAGATAAAGCGGTTGCCGTATTTATGATACTCTTGGTCCTTTTGCAGTTTTTCTCCCTGTCTGCAAACACGCACCACCTGCTGCTGTTCAAGTTTTTTGAGGATCGCACGGGTTTCTTCCGATATGATGGGCAGTGAGACGTCTATGTTTCCATCGCAAAGCGAAAGCGCTTCAAAGGCCGCCGCATTCAAAAAAGAAACAGTATTTTCTGTTGACTCTATCACACAGTATGGAAGCTTTTCCCACCCGCGCAGTCTAAAATTTTCATTTAAGATATAATACATAGCTCCCCCCGGTCGTATGAATGTCAAGGCACAGTGACCACACTGCGCCTTGACACATTTGCCTGCAATTGGGTTATCCTTCGCCCAAGCCAAGTTCGACACACACACAGCGAGACCCTCCATCGCTTTTGCGCTGTCCGACTCCTGCCGTGACGCACACGCATACCTTTCCCTCCTCATCCGCAGCGCCCCCGCCATTGAACGCACATAAGCAACGGCACCAACCGCCGGCCACCGCTTCCATCTCTGCGTCTTCCACCTCTTCTTCCTGCGCTTCAAAATCCTGTACATCCAGCTCAAACCCTGCCTCACGCGCAATTTGGATGCTCTTTTGGATAACCTTATCTCTGTTTTCTTCTTGCGCCAGATTCTTTATCTGTTGGACGAGTGCCTCATCCCCATTTGCCACTTTCAAAAATTCTTTCAATCGCTCCGTCATATTTAACGCTTCCTTTCATATAATATATTTGAATCACGCTATTGATGGTTGCCATTCTTTAGTTGCCATCACCCACCACACCGCATGCGCAGCGCAAGGAGTTATCGCTTTTGTTGAGTCCAAAGCCGGCGACAACGCAGGCACATGCTTTGCCCTTTGCGTCATCTCCTCCGCCGCCGCCAAGAAAGCACCCGCACGTTGAGCCGCCCGTTACCGCTTGCAGCTCGGCATCGTCAACCTCTCCCTCCGGCAACTCAAAATCTTGTGCGCTAAGCTCAACTCCTGCCCCGCGCGCAATTTGGATACTTTTTTCAATCACCGTTTGCCGATCTGTTTCATCCCTGATTGCCATAAATTGGTTTGCCAGTTCCTGATCTTCTTTCACTTTGTGTAAAAACAGTTTCAATCTATCCGTCATATTCATTCCCTCCGTTTCTATTGCATATCCACTCAAAAGCAGTTATGATCATTACCTCATACCCTTTACCTTTCATGTTTTCAGTTGTTTTTTCATACCATTTTTCCTTTCTATCATATTTTGGTTATAGCTCAGCCTGTTTTCCCATTTTCTCAAGCCATCTCCTGAGTTCTTTGAGCGCAACAGACTGTAGATAACGAACATTCGCATAACTGATCCCCATGCACTCCGCAATTTCCTTTGGCGAGTAATCGCAATAGAAACGCAAGATCAAAATATCTCTTTTTCGCTCGGACAGCTTCCCCAAAAGCTGTGCAAGCCACGCAAGTGCTTCCTCTTTTAATAGTTGCTCCTCCGCCATACCCTCCTGCCGCTCATCTTTGATGGAATCATATGGTATCGTTTTTCCTGTTGTTCTAAAATAATCGGTTACCGTATTGCGTGTAATTGTATAAATCCAAGTAGATACTGCTCCCTTTGCAGAATCGTAACGCGGCAATGCCGCAATCATTTTCACAAAAATATCCGCCACTACGTCATCTGCGTCACTCACGTTGCTCACATGGCTTTTCACATATCGCTCGATCTTTGGACGGTATTGCACATATAATTCTTCCACCTGCGGAATGCAGCTCATCACTC
Organism: uncultured Christensenella sp.; assembly: GCA_964592155.1. Lineage (GTDB taxonomy): Bacteria > Bacillota > Clostridia > Christensenellales > Christensenellaceae > Christensenella. The sequence continues at coordinate 7,000 of CAZQDA010000024.1, read as the reverse complement.
CTTTCCCTCCTTTTCTTTGGGAAAGATATCACCCGCCGCGTTGATTGCAAAATCTTCATCTGCAATCTCCCTTTCCGTTTCCAAATACCGCTGCGCCGTCTGTCGTATGAGCTGTGACAGTTCCGGGTTTTCTACAAACCGTTGAAAGTCGAACAGCATTCTCAACTTATCTTGCATTTGCTTCTCACTCATTTATTTTTTTCCTATACTCTTGATACGTTTATACGCTGTATTTGTTAGATAATTTCTTCTTTTATTTGCTGCCGATGTACCAACTCCGCAAAAAAACCGTTTTGCTTCATCAACGCTCTATAGCTTCCTTGCTCTACAATGCGTCCTTGCTCAAGCACAATGATTCGATCGCAATCACGCACGGTAGACAGACGGTGTGCAATCACCATCCGCGTACATTTCAGGCGTGAGAGCGCATTCGCCACCTGCTTTTGCGTCAAATTATCAAGCGCGCTCGTCGCCTCGTCAAACATGAGTACGGCAGGACTGCCCGCCACCGCACGGGCAATCATCAGTCGCTGCTTTTGCCCACTCGATATGCCGCCGCTCCCCTCTGAGATGAGGGTGTTCATCCCCATTGGCATCGCTTTGATGTCCTCCGCGATGCCCGCAAGCTCCGCAGCCTTCCACGCCTCCTCAAGCGTCAACCACGGAGCGGAAATCGTGATATTGGAAAAGATGTCGCCGGAAAATAGTTTTCCCGATTGCATCACCACACCAATTTTTCGCCGAAGGGATTGCAAGTCAATGGATGCTATGTCGTGTTGATCATAATATATTGCACCTTTGCAGGGCGCTTCAAAACCAAGCATCAGTCTCATCAGCGTCGATTTTCCACACCCGGTTTTCCCAACAACACCCAGATATTCCCCTTCCCGTATTTTGAGTGAAAAATTATCCAAAATAAACGGTGTATCCTCTTGGTAGCGAAACGAAATATTATCAAGTTCAATTTCCCCATTCAATGTGGTGACCGCTTTTTTGTTTTGCGCCATTTCCGGAGCAGTGGTCAAGATCGGACGAATCAGCTCCATCACAGGTCGAATGCTTGCAAGTGCCGTTGCAACCCCAAACAAAGAGGCAAACGCAGCCGTCACCATACCATATGACGTATAAAACGCCATAAAGTCTGCCGTCGGAATTTTCGCCTTTACCGCAAGAGCATAGATGACGATCGTTCCCGCAAGTGTAATGCCCGTTGCCACCACATTTCCTATTTTTAAAAACAATGGCGGATCATATTGTGTTTTTGCCTGCGCTGCATATTGCGCCGCCCATTTGGAAAACGCGCGTTTTTCTGCGCCTGCCGTTTTAATTTTTTGTATCCCTGTGATCAAACCAAACACCATCCCGTCTGTTTTTACCCCCATCTCCATTCGACGCTTGATCATCCGCGTTTGTGTGATCACGACCATTGCCATACACAGTGACGTCGCCAGAACAATCACCGCCGCTGGAATGGCAAGAACGGGCGCATACACAAAGATTTGCGCAATGTACACCAAGGAGAACAGAGCAGAAAAACCTGTTGTGAGCAAAGCACTCGTCACCGTATTGCATAAAATGGTCAAATTCTCTAGCCTGGCGGTAATATCCCCCGCACTATAATCCCTAAAAAACGCCGGAGGAAAAGAAACGATACGCATAATGGCCGCCGCCTGCACCGCTACGCCAAGCTTCGTCTGAATGCGCGTCAGCAAAATATTTTTGATGATGCCCATAATCGCCGCAGAGATTGTCGCGCCAATCATGAGGCACGCAACCGGTAAAATAAAGCCAACCTCTCCGCTTCCCGTAACGTCGTCGATCATCCTGTTGACAGCATAGGGTACCAGCAATCCAATCAATGTTGCGATCAACGCCGCAAGCGCCACCGCAAAGATATCTGCACGGGAAAGAGTATGAAGTACATATCGCGCAAGCTCCACAAGCCCGATCTTTCCTGTGGGCAGCGGGCGATAAAAGCAAATTGCCTCAGGCAAAAGCTTTGCGGCCAGTGCTTTTGTGACACGTGTTTTGGTTCCCGTCTCCGGATCAAACAGCACATACCCAGAAAACTTCGCGGGAAGGAGCGCTACCACTACGCCCTCTTTTGTTTGTGCTAACATTGCGCCGGTTGCATTATGATACCAGTCCGCATCAAGCGTTACCGTCCGCCGCATCATCCCGGAAGGGCGTAATAAATAGTCCAGCCGTTCCTCCAGATGCACAACGTCCTTTGGCATTTCTTGCATCTCAACCCGGTAATACCTGAAGACCTCCGCAATTGCGCTCAACTGCCTTTCACTGCCTGTCAGACCCTCCAAAGCAGCTTCCGGCATGACCACTCCCGCCATCTTGAAGAAAGCATCAAAAAAGGTCTCGTCATCCTTTTGCAAACGTTTTTTGATTTGCTCGTCCTTTTGTTTCACTATCCTTCTCCTATTCCTGAGCAATCAGTTGCGCATACAACCCGTTTTCCAGCATCAGGGTGTCGTGTGTTCCACGTTCCACGACCTTTCCGCCATTCAATACAATAATCTCGTCGCAATCGCGAATCGTTGAAATACGATGCGCAATCACCACACAGGCCATTTGGCGACGTCGAAACGCCCGCATCACTTCCGCTTCCGTTTTTGCATCCAAGGCGCTGGTCGCTTCATCTAACACAACAATCATTGGCTCTTGCGCCAACATCCTCGCAATTTCCAGACGTTGCCTTTGCCCGCCGGATAAATTTTTGCCATCTTCTGCAATCCGCGCTTCATAACCGCCGTCGCGCTTCATAATATCTTCATGCAACTGCGCATCGCGCGCCGCCTGTACCATCACTTCATTTTCAATTGTTTCATCCCATAGCCGGATATTATTTGCAATGGTATCCTCAAACAAGACAGCCTCTTGATCCACCATAGCCAAAGAGGCGGTAAACGCTTCTCTTCTGATTTCCCGCATCTCCTTTCCATCAAAAAGAATGCAGCCCGACCACGGCCGGTATATCCCCGCAATCAGCTTTCCGATTGTCGATTTTCCACTGCCCGTAGATCCTACTAGCGCAACGCTCTTTCCAGGTTGTAACATCATATCAAAATTTGTAATCAACGGGGCATCCAGCGCAGAATAGCCGAACGTCAAATTGCGCACCTCTATGTGCCCCGAAAGCGCCGCATCACTTTTTTTGTCATCTTGTGCGTCATACTCTACATCCGTTGGGTAGTGCAGCACATCCTCTGTTCGCTCCATGTTTGCACGCAATTCCTGTAAGCTTTGCCCCGCTGCAATCAAATCTTCCGCCGGTGCCGCAAACGAAGCCATAAACCCTTGAAATGCCAAAATCATGCCAACCGTAAACGCTCCTTGCATCGTCAGATACACGCCCACGGAAAGAATGGCCACATTGGCAACAGAAGAGACAATCTGCGGCAGTGCGCCCATACATTGATTAAGCCTTGCATATTTCACATTTTGCGTGTTTACCGCCGCCTGATATCCCGACCATTTCGCAAAAAAACCATTTTCGGCGCCAGCCGCTTTGATACTTTCAATCATCCCAATACCCGAGACGGTCGCCCCGGACAGCTTGCCGCTATCGCGCGCTTGCACGCGCGCAATATTAACTCTCTTTTTGGAAATGATCTGCGCAATCCACAGGTTCACCACAATACCCGCTACCCCAATGACAGTGAGAAAGACGCTATACCGTAGCATAACCACAAAATAAAAGATCATCATGCAAAAGCCAAGAACAAGCGGTGCCAACTGACTGATCAGCGAAGAAGCGATTGTCTCATTCACCTTTTGCCGTCCCGCAATATCTCCCGCCATACGTTGCGTGTAAAAACCGACGGGCAAGCGCAACAAGTGCCAGAAAAATACGGCATTAGCAGAAATGGCAAATTTTCCCTCAATTTTCAAGAGATTCACCGCGCGCATGGCAAGTACCACCATTTGGATGATTGCCACTCCGCCCATACAAAACAAAAAAGGGTTCAACCAGAAAAGATCGCGCCCGGAGAGTAACCGATCCATAAAGATGCGCGAAAACACAGGATTGATAATTCCTATCATAGACAACACCACGGTGGTAAGCAAAACAAACAGCATAGCGCCACTTGTTCCTTTTAGCCGTCTTTTTACAAAGGCAGAGATTGGTTCCGGTTTTCCTCCTGGTTCAAACGAGGGGGTTGGTTCAAATATGATGCAGATTCCCGTGAACGCCTGATCAAATTCTTCCATAGGCACGCTGATAGCTCCCCGCGCAGGGTCGTTGATTATTGCGTGCTTTCCGCGAAATCCGCACAAAACCACAAAATGATTAAAATTCCAATGAATGATGCACGGGAATTTCCCTTTTTGCATCAACCGTTCGGGTTCGTATCGATATCCCTTCGCCGACAGACCATACCGACGTGCCGCAAACAAAATATGCTTTGCATTTGATCCATCTCTGGAAACACCGCAATCCATACGCACCTGTTCAAGCGGAATCCACTTTTGATAATATGCCAGCACCATTGCAAGGCATGCCGCTCCACACTCCAGCGCTTCCATCTGCATCATCACCGGGACTTTCGCGCAGCCCTTTAACACAGGACGGCGCGTTTCTCTTTTTTCTTTCATCACGCCGCCTCGTCCATCAAAAACGATATTGGCTGAACCGGATTGCCCACCATTTCCACTCGAACAAGTCCCTCAATCTCCTCCGGAGATTTTATCTCTATCCGATAGCTCCAGTCCCCCACATTGAGCATATGCAGCACGTAATCTTCGCGATACCTGTCTGCAATTTCTTTTTGGGAAAGCGGACGCGCATCAATCTGCGTCACAGTCGCCTCTATCCCGTTTACCTTTGCCTCCATTCCCACATACAGATTCGCAGGATTTGCTACATAGCATTCCACAATCCCATTTTTTGCAGCCCCGTTAACAGAAACAGCGTCTGGAATCGCTCCATAAATCCCCCACACCAGCAACGCAGCCAACAAAACAATTGCCGCAACAAGCGTAAGCCATATCCCTGGCCTTAGCACCCGTATATAATCTGTAAGTTGTTCCGGAGTCGAAAGCCGCTCTATACTTTTTTCTCTAAATAATGGCTGACTCATAAAAGCACGCTCCACCCAACGCTTATTTATTGTATTACATGTTAATAAAATATTCCCTCTCACATACACGCTGCGAGAGGGAAATATTCGTTCAAGCTCTATCTTTACAATTATTTGTTCGCTTTTGTAACATGTTTTATCATGACAATCAGGCATGTTGCCATTGCGCCCGCCAATCCAATCAAGAACATCGCATCCAAAGTGCTATCTCCTGTTTTCGGCGCTTTGTCGACAGATGTCGGCGTCGGCGTTGCCTCCGCATCCATCTTGACAAAGCCAAACAGTCCTGCGCCGTCCTTCGTTTTAAAAGAGGCAGAATCCCCCAATTGTTGCGTGCCACCGGTCAGTGAAGAATTGTGCAGCACTTGGAATCCCGGTGCTGTGGAGATCGTTAACTGAATATCTGCCAGTGCGGAGTTTGCCACCCAATCCAGCAGATGTTCGTCCCACACCTTCAATTCCCACACATGATCCAACGTCCCTTTGATATTGTTTGCCTTCATATAATCCACAAACATCTGGTGCTGCGGCGTCCCAGGACCGTATTGCGCATATTTATACAGCTGTTCGCCGCTTGGCAATCCCTGGCAATCGATTCTGTTTGCGGCTATGGGCTGCGCCGGCTTCACAAAACCAAACAATCCTACGCCTGAGGTTGTCTCAAAGCTGGCGGAAAGCCCCACCTGCTCTATGCCGCCTGTCTGCGAAGAATTCTGCAATACGCGGAACCCCGGTGTGGTGGAGATTGTAAGTTTGGTTCCGGTCAAATCCGAGTTGGGAACCCAATCCAGCAGATGCTCGTCCCATATCGCTAATCCCCACACGTGATCCAGTGTGCCTTCTATATTGTTGGTTTGCAGATACTCTTTGAACATCTGGTATTGCGAGGTGTCCGGACCATATTCCGCATATTTATATAGCTGTTCGCCGCTCGGCAATCCCTGGCAGTCAATTTTATTACCCGAAATCGGCTGCACCGGCTGCACAAAGCCAAACAGCCCTGCGCCTGATGTTGTCTCAAAGCTCGCGGAAAGCCCCACCTGCTCTACGCCGCCTGTCTGCGAAGAATTCTGCAATACGCGGAACCCCGGTGTGGTCGAGATCGTAAGTTTGGTTCCGGCCAAATCCGAGTTGGGAACCCAATCCAGCATATGCTCGTCCCACACCTTCAATTCCCACACGTGATCCAGCGTGCCTTCTATATTGTTCTTTTGCAGATACTCTTGGAACATCTGGTATTGCGAGGTGCCCGAACCATATTCCGCATATTTATATAGCTGTTCGCCGCTCGGCAATCCCTGGCAGTCAATTTTATTACCCGAAATCGGCTGCACCGGCTGCACAAAGCCAAACAGCCCTGCGCCTGATGTTGTCTCAAAGCTCGCGGAAAGCCCCACCTGCTCTACGCCGCCTGTCTGCGAAGAATTCTGCAATACGCGGAACCCCGGTGTGGTCGAGATCGTAAGTTTGGTTCCGGCGAAATCCACGTTGGGAATCCACCCGGGCAGATGTTCGTCCCATACAGTCAATTCCCACACGTGATCCAGCGTACCTTCTATATTGTTTGCGTCCATATAATCTTGAAACGCGTCAAACTGCGAGCTGCCTGCAGTGTACACCTCGGTTTTGTAGAGTTTTTCCCCACTAGGCAGCCCCTGACAGGCAATTTCATCTAGCCCGGTAGGATCCGGCGGCGTGACGGCAAACGCCACGCTTGCCATACTGAGGACCAGCAAAATAGTTAAAGCAACACAGAACAATTTTTTCATTCCCATTTCCTCCTCTTGATCATTCCTTCTCTATTCTAATACTCACAAATTGAGATCGTTCACATCGGCAGTATAACAAACGAATCCGTTTTCGCGCAGCCTTTTAGAAAATGATTTCGCTGTGAATCTGCGGGC
>CAZQDA010000023.1:0-32201 GCA_964592155.1 uncultured Christensenella sp. | reverse complement strand
ATTGATCATGGGAGAATACATACTCGAAGCGATTGATATAACGAAGAAATTTCCTGGCGTAATCGCAAACGATAATGTGTGTTTAAATACAAGAAAGAGTGAAATTCTGGGACTGATCGGCGAAAACGGTGCCGGAAAATCGACCATCTTAAAAATATTAAACGGCATCTATCCGAGCGGAAGTTACACGGGAACATTGAAAATAGACGGACAAGTGGTGGAACCCAAAAGTCCTCAGGATGCAATGGGTTTTGGCATCGGCTTTGTGCCGCAGGAAATCAACGTACTCAACAACTTCAGCGTTGCCGAAAACATCTATATGAGCGATCTTGGACTTGGAAACAAGAACGCGAAAACAGTTAATTTCAAAGAACTTTTTAAAAGGGCGAGCGAGCTTTTGACGACGAACAAAATAGACCTTGACCCAAAAGCGGACGTAAGAAAGCTGTCCATCGGTCAACAGCAGATGCTGATGATTGCAAGGGCGCTTGCGAGCGAACCCAAAATACTGATTCTTGACGAGCCCACCACGTCTCTTTCTTCGGCGGACGTTGCAAGCCTGTTTGAAGTGGTAAGGCATCTAAAGGCAAAAGGAACAAGCGTTATTTTCGTGACGCATAAGCTGGCGGAAATTTTGGAGCTTACGGACCGCGTGACCATTCTGCGTGATGGAAAAAACATCAGCAGCTTTGAAAAAGCGGATTATGAGCCGGAAAAAATCATTGCGGATATGATTGGACGTAAAATGGACAATATGTATCCGTCACGCAATGCAAAAATCGGAGACGTAGTTTTAAATGTGGACGGGCTCACGGTTCCGCATCCTTATATTCAGGATAGGAATCTGATTGAAAATGTATCTTTAGAGGTGCGCGCAGGGCAGGTCGTAGGTCTTGCGGGGTTGGTCGGCGCAGGCAGAACGGAAGTTGTTTCCACGATTTTCGGAATGTATAAACCGAGCGCGGGCAAGATCACCATGAACGGAAAAGAAGTGAATATCCGCAATACGACAGACGCTGTTAATAAAGGAATTGCGCTTGCAAGTGAAGATAGAAAAAAATACGGCCTCAATTTTGTATGGGATATTAAGAAAAATATTGCGATCTCTAATCTGGACGCGATTGAAGTAGCGAAGCTTTTTGTTTCCGGAAGCAAGGAAGAAAAACGCGCAAAACGTTATTTTGACGATATGAGTATCAAAGCGCCTTCCTTGAAAACAAAGGTCGGAACGCTTTCCGGCGGCAATCAGCAAAAGGTTGTTATTGCGCGCTGCCTGAATGCGGAACCAAAACTGATTATTTTGGACGAGCCGACAAAGGGAATTGACGTTGGATCTAAAAACGAAATCTATCAGCTGATCAACAAGCTGGCAGAAGCGGGAAACGCAGTGCTTATGATTTCCTCGGAATTGCCGGAATTGATGGCCATGAGCGACCATTTTATCGTTATGGCGGAAGGAAGAGTCGTGGGAGAACTGACCAAGGACGAAGCCACGGATTCGAGCATTATGCAGATGGCTGTTACGACATTCAATGAGATTTAACTCGAGGGATAAGGAGTCATAGATATGGAAAAGGAATTAAAGGCCCGCAATTCGGGCAAAGCATCAAAAATATTTCTGAACCCGGCGTTTAGTATTGCAATACCGATCATCATCATCTGTATTGCAACGAGTATAGCAAAGCCTGCATTTGCATCGCTGGGAAATATTCAGGCAATTCTTACGACCTGCATCTTCATCGGTACGGCGGCTCTTGGGCAAAGCATCGTGATGATGAGCGGAGAGATCGATCTTTCGGTCGGCAGCGCGGCAGGTTTTAATGGAATTATCTTTGGAACGGCTGCGGTTGTCTGGGGATTAAATCCGTTTTTTGCAGTATTGGTTGGACTTGCTGCGGGTGCGCTGGTTGGCTTTATCAACGGTTTTCTGGTGGCAAAGCTCGGCATGGTAAACTTTATCGCGACACTGGCGACCATGTTTATGTCGCAGGGCATCGGACTCACGATTTGTCAGGGAACGCCGGTTGGTCCCCTGCCGGATTTCTGGGTTGATGTAGCGATTGCAAAACCGCTTGGCCTGTCCATCATGTTTTTCATTTTTATCGCAATTTACATCGGCCTGTTTATCATGATCAAATGCTCTAAGGTCGGAACGAAGATATTGGCGGTTGGCGGAAATAAAAATGCCGCTCTCATGGCCGGTATCAATGTGACGAAGATCAAATGGGGCGCATATGTCCTCTCGGGCGTGCTTGCCGCTACTTCCGGTATTTTCTCCGCGATCTCGATGAGTGCCGCTTCGGCGGATACGGGTCTTGGAATGGAATTTCGAACCATTACGGCTTGCGCCATCGGCGGCATCAGCTTTGCCGGAGGCAAAGGTTCGATGATTGGCCTGCTGATCGGTATTTTGTTCATTAACGTACTTAACAACGCGCTTCAGGCGCTTGCCGTAGAATCTAACACACAGCTGGTTATCATCGGAGCGATCCTGATTGCGGCAGTGCTCGTTGAAATCGTACGCGACAAGATGGAAACCAAGAGCGTGGCTGAATAAGCGCTGATTTCGGATAGGAGTGAATACTATGGAAAAACAACTAACAATCAAAAAAGAGTCCTTGTGGTCTAGAATAGTTCACACGGATGAATTCGGCGTAATCATGCCGCTTGTCATATTGATCATTATTACAGGAATTGTCAATCCGACTTTCCTGACTGCAACCAATTTTACGACCAGCCTGAAAATGACGCCTTTCCAGGGGTTATGCGCGCTGGGCATCATGTTTGTACTCATCACCGGCAAGGTCGACATCTCTATTGGAAGAGTCGCGGGACTCGCAGGAATGATTTTCCCGTTCTGCATGATGCGGCTGGGAATGCACTGGGTTCCGGCGTTGATTTTAGCCCTTCTGGTGGGCGTAGCTTTCGGTCTTCTGAACGGATTTTTGATCGTTAAAGTCGGCATGCCTGACTTTGTGGCGACCATCGGTACGCTTTATATTGCTGGTGGAATGCGGTTTATGCTGACGGCGGGTTATCCGCTGACGGACCTTCCTTTCAACCTTGGCGCATGGGGAGATCAAACGGTTCTGGGACTTTCCTGGCCTTTCTGGATCATGATTATATTGTTCGCGGTTGCGTTCTTTGTCCTAAAGAAAACCATGTGGGGCAGACATTTGCTGGCAACGGGCGACAGCCAGGAGGTTGCGGCGCTGGCCGGTATCAAAACAACAAAAATCCGTATGCAGGCACATGTGATTTGTAGTGTGTGCGCAGCGCTCGCCGGCGTTCTGCTTACGATTGATGCAAACAACGGACTCCCGCAAAACGGAGATGGCTGGGAATTCAGGGCGATCGCGGCTTGCGCGGTCGGCGGCGTCAGCCTGTCCGGCGGCAAGGCTTCTGCAATCGGCGCACTGATCGGCGTTATCCTGCTGTATATTCTGGATAATGCGCTCATCATGATGGGCGTACCGTCAACCTTGCAAAAGGCGGTCACGGGCGGCGTGCTCGCGGCGGCGGTATTGTTCGATATGTTTAAACAGCGCAGGAAGATTAAAGCGTAGGGAAAGATGACCGGAGCGTTTGCAGATTTATTAAAAAATCCAAACTAAATGTATTAAGGTGGTTATGGATTTTGTGGTATGATGATAGGGTCAACATACCGGCGTTGAAAGGCAATGGGAGCGGGTAGTGTTGAAAACGCGAAAATGCAGATGTGAAGGGTAGGGACGGCTCATGTTGCAGACAAAAGTTACAATCTACGACGTAGCAAGAGAGTTAGGGATATCGACGGCGACCGTAAACAGGGCCTTGAGCGGAAAAGCGAGCGTCAGCGAAAAGACAAAAAAACTCGTGGTTGACACTGCTGAAAAAATGGGATATCGCCCAAGCAAGACGGCATCGTCCCTGAAGCGGACGCCAAAAAAAATCGCGGTGTTGCTGCCGATGACGGTGTTTGGATTTGTCGCGGAGGTGGAACGGGGAGCCAAAAAGGCGTTTGAGGACCTCTTTGACTATGGCGTATATGGCGAAATATTCAACATGGTCGGCGAAGAGACGGAAGCGTTTTTGGATCAGCTTTATGAGATTTCAAAGGGTGACTATGATGGCGTGGTCATCCTGCCCAATGCGGATGAAGCGGCAGTGACAAAAGCAGTTGGCGAGCTGAGCGGTAAGACAAAGACAATCTATGCCACCGTGACGTCCGACCTTTCGGGCTCAGGAAGAATTTTATCGGTACAGAACAATGGTAAGGTAGCCGGAAAGATGGCTGCGGAGCTCATTGGCTATATGGCGGATAAGAAAAGGCCGGTCGCGCTTGTAACAGGACAGGTGAGTTCTCTTGTTCACAGAAAGACAGTGGAAGGCTTTGTATCGGATATCGATAAGTACGGGCTTGGTTTCGCGGGCGTATATGAGCATCATGATAATCTTCAAAAAGCCTATGAGCTGGTGGAGGTTGTTTTGAAAGCGCATCCAGATCTTGGATCGATCTACTTCAGCTCGGCAAACTCCGTTACCTTCTGTAAACGGCTTAAGGAGCTTGGAAGGGCGCAGGACATTACGATTGTAGCATCGGACGTTTTTCCTGATATTGTGAATCTGATGGAGGAAAATGTGATCAATGCGACCATATTCCAAAATCCTTTCACGCAGGGAAGGCTGGCGGTTCGTTACTTATACGAATACATGGTGGAGGGCAGGCGCTTTGATAATGACGTTGTGCTGCTTGATCCGCAAATCGTACTGAGAAGTAATCTTTCGCTGTTTGCCGAGGTTTTAAAGCAAATGAAATACGATGTGGTTTTATAACGGCGCGATATTGATTGGAATATGTTTGTGGCAGTGTCCGCAAATAAGAAGCGTTCTTTATAAGAGGAAAAGCGGCCGGAAAGGGCTGCAGGGATAGAGAAAAAAGCCGGAGCATATACAAATGTATAGCGCAAGGCAGTACCAGATAGGGCATGTTAGATGTGCCCAAAGGAGAGAGATTTTATTATGAAGATTGACTTAACAGGAAAAACAGCAGTTGTAACAGGAGGATCCGGCGCAATCGGAGGCTCGATGTGCGAATATTTTGTGAATGCGGGCGCGCAGGTTGCGGTTGTGGATGTCAATGCGGAGCACGGCGAACAGGCGGTTGCGAAATTAAAGGGCTTGGGGGCAGACGCGAAATTTTTTCAGGGTGACGTCTCCAAAAAGGACAGCATGGAAAAGATGTGCGCCGATGTTTTAAGCGCGTTTGGAAAAATTGACATTCTGGTGAATAACGCAGGCGTAAACGTGGGTCCGGACGGAAGAAAGCCGATTCAGGATTTTGCGGAAGAACATTGGCACAGAATTATCGATATTGATCTTTCGGGCGTTTATTATTGCTCAGGACCGATCATAAAGCACATGGCAGAGAGAAAGTATGGCAAGATTGTAAACGTTGCATCCATTGGCGGGCTCGTTCCGCTGCGCAACCAGTGCGCGTTTGCCGCGGCAAAGGCAGGGGTAATCAACCTGACAAAAGCCATGGCAATCGAGCTTGCGCCGGATGGGATTCTGGTGAACGGAATTTGCCCCGGATCGATCATGATGCCAGGGACAAGCGATCTGTTCTATGGGGATAAGGCGGTGGCAGACCGGATGCTGTCGCACATTCCGCTCGGAAGACCCGGAAAACCCCAGGAAATTGCGGGTGCGACCATTTTCTTGTCGTCTGATGAGGCGAGCTATATGACAGGGAATATTGTAACCATTGACGGCGGATGGACTTGCGGGTTTGCAAGAGATTTTTAAGAAAGACAGTTTGCGTGCAGCAAATGGAGAGGGAACACAAATGAAGGCATTTATTGCAAAAGAACCTGGCGTAACAGAATTTATTGAAATTGAAAAGCCGAAGCTGGGACCAAAGGATATTTTGGCGAAAGTTTCTTATGCGGGAATCTGCGCAACAGATATTGCCCTGATCACAGGGGATACCACGTTTGTGCGGGAAGGCATGGCAAAATACCCCATCCGGATCGGTCACGAATGGTCCGGCGAAATTGTAGAAGTGGGAAGCGAAGTTAAGACCTTAAAACCCGGCGATCATGTGATTGCTGAAAATGGCGTTCCGTGTTTTGACTGCCCGACCTGCTGGCGGGAAGACAGCCCCCATTGCCCGAATGGCAAGAGTGTGGGAACCGTCAATACCTATGACGGATGCTTTGCGGAATATATGAAGATGCCCGAGCGCATTACCTATAAGCTTGATGATTCCATTGACCTGATGGAGGCGGCGCTTATTGAGCCATCTTCCATTGCAATGGCAGGTGTGAAGAAGAGCGGCGTGAAATTCGGCGATCTTGTTATGGTGATTGGAACAGGTCCGATCGGTCTTGCCGGCGTAGGCCTGTTAAAGGCAATCGGATGCAGCGTGATTCTGGTAGGCCGCCGCGATTCCAAGCTGGAAGTCGGACGGCAGATGGGCGCCGATTATCTGCTGAACTCAGCGACGCAAAATATTGCGGAAGAGCTCAAGAAAATTACGCCCACAGGCCGCGTGTGTACGGTAATCGAGTCATCGGGGAGCATCCAGATGTTCAAGGATTCAGCAGATTTTGTAAAATCCGGCGGCAATGTGGTTATTCTTGGCTTCTTCGAGCAGAATTTACAGGACTTTAATATCGATAAGTTTGTGGTGAACGACGTTGATCTTTTGGGCGTTGCGGGCACAGGCAGGACGATGCCAGGCATTATCGAGCTTTTGAAGCATAAGCAGGTATCTTTTAAGCCGCTGATTTCGGCAGTCTATGATTTTGATCAGGCGAAGGAAGCGGTGGATCGCGTCATCAAAAATGACGGAGACAGGATTAAGGTACTGCTGAAATTTTAAATGAAAAACAAGGGAAATTCCTCCAGGCAGGGCTTTTGGGCCCTGCTTTTTCCCATCATGTGAAAAGAGGTGCGGTTATGAGATTTTCTGAAAAAATCGAAGAGTTAAAGGTGCAGCAGGGAACGGTAGCGGTGGTTTGGATCGGGCAGGCCGGTTTTTTGTTGAAAACGGCAGGCGGAAAGACAATTCTGATCGATCCTTATCTGACGGATTACGTTTACAAACTGTTTGCGGCAGACGAAGGGCTTGCGTTTAAGCGTCTGAGCGCGCCATTATTCGAGCCTGGTGAAATCGAGCCTGATCTTTTGCTTATTTCACACGAACATGGCGATCATTTGGATATGGAAGCGCTTCCTGTCTTTTTGGGGAATGGGAAAACACAATGCTATGCAAATCAGGTGTGTATTGAGGAAGCAAAAAAAGCAGGGATTCCCACCGAACGGATGCACTGCATTGAAAAAAGCAAAACTTATGACTTGGGAGAATTCAGACTGATTACGCTTGACTGTGATCATGGCGAATTATCTCCACAGGCGCTGGGGCTGATGCTCGACTTTGGCTTCACTAAGGTTTATTATTCAGGAGATACTTCTTATAATTTGAGCAGGCTTCAGGGGGCGATTGCGCTGCGGCCGGAAGTTGCGTTGCTGCCGATCAACGGCGCGTTTGGCAATCTGGATGCGGAGGAGGGCGCGAAATTTGCGGCAGATCTTCGCGCGAAGGCATGTATTCCTCATCATTTCTGGACGTTTCCCAAGCACCTCGGAAATCCGATTGAAGCGCTGGAAACCTTTCCCAAGTATGCGCCGGATTGCAGGCTGGATATGTATACGCCAGGCGATATCCTGATCTATTAGGAGGCTTTTTTATGGCATGTTTTGAAGGAAGCTATAAAGATCAGAGGGCCATTGTGCTGAAAAATGAGAGGCTGGAAGTCCGTTTTTTGCCGGAAACCGGTGCGAATCTGGCCTATCTTTCGGACGGAAAGCGGCAGTTTATGGTGCAGCGTCCGGAGGAAACCTATCGCAGGGTTCCATTTGACGGAGTGTATGTGGACGGCGAATGTTGTGGCATGGACGATATGTTTCCCACCATCGATATTTGTTATTGCGAGAATTTTCCATGGAAAGGGACAAAGCTTGCGGATCATGGCGAGGTTTGGAATCTAAAGTGCGAGACGCAGGTTGATCCACAGGGCGCGTCATTTTATATGCACGGGGTACGGCTGCCTTATTCTTTTGAAAAGCGCGTGAGCTTTTCAAAAGAAAATTGTATCAGAATCGATTACAAGGCGACAAACCTGAGCGAATTTGATTTGGATTTTCTCTGGGCGGGGCATACGATGCTCAATGCGGAGCCGGGGCTTGAACTGCTTGTGCCCGAGGACTGCAAAACAGGAATCGCGGTTTTTTCCACAAAGCAGGAAATCGGCGCGTATGGCGACGAATTTACCTATCCTGTGTTCACCTCAAAAAACGGAAAGACAAAAGATATGGGCGTCATGGGCGAGTGGGAAGATGAGTCTGAAAAGTTTTATTTCAAAAATAAACTTAAGGACGGGTGGTGCGCCATCCGTTATCCGGATGGCACTAAGCTTACCATGCGCTTTCCAAGCGAACAGATTCCTTATCTGGGGATACTCGAAAACCGCGGGGGTTTTAGGGATATTTATAATATTTTTCTCGAACCGTGCAGCGCGCCGTTCGACAGGCCGGATATCGCAAAAGTGCGCGGACAGCAGAGCGTGTTAAAAGGAAATTCCTCGTTTGAATGGTATGTGGAGATTGAGGTCGAGCAGACGGAAGTTTAGTGTCCGATGGCAATCGTGATTGAAAAAGGGAGAATACCGTGAGAAAAAATATAGGAATCGATATCGGCGGGACCAAGGTGCTGATGGGCGTTGTTGATGAAGAAGGCAAGGTGCTCGTTGAGAAAAAAATACAGATGGAGCCTCAAAAGCCGCCCAAAGAAATGATTGCGCAAATTGTGAACGCGCTGCAAAATATGCTGCAAAGCGCAGGCATTGGGCTTGATGAGATTGGTTTTATCGGCGCGGGCGTGCCGGGCACGGTGGATACCTCCACCGGCGTTGTGGAATATTGTCCGAATATTTGCTGGGAAAACGTTCCTGCGGGGGAATATTTTCAGGAGCTTTTGGAGCGTGAGGTTCTGATTTCCCAGGATTCGCGGCTTGCGGCGCTGGGGGAATCTTTGTTTGGCGCCGGAAAAGAATATGCGAGCATCGCATGCATCACTCTTGGAACAGGGATTGGTTGCGGTATCATCAGCGATCATAAAATTTTCAATGGAGGGCTTAACACAGCCGGAGAGCTGGGACACACCATGATTGTTCCGGATGGGCGGGACTGTCCATGCGGGCGGCGCGGATGCCTTGAGCGGTATAGCTCCGGAACTGGAATCCTGCTCGAAGCAAAGGAACGGTTTCCTGAAAAATTCAAAGAGGTAGACCGGACGGAAGATGTTTTTGAACTGGTATACCAGGGAGACCACGACGCAAGGGTGGTAATAGAAGACTCGGTGAGAAAATTGGCGGCAGGCATTGCCATGCTGGTAAATCTCCTTTCGCCGGAGGCGGTCGTGATCAGCGGCGGGCTGTGTGTACACGAAGAGCTTGTGGTGGCTCCGCTTGAGCGGGAAGTCTATCGGCAGGGATATATTGCATGGGCGGGCAAAGATCAATTCAGGATCAAAAAAGCCAGCCTGGGCAGCCGGGCGCCCATGATTGGCGCGTCTGCGCTTTATTTGGGTATCTAAGGCGGGCGGATCGTATAACAATTTGTCAAAAAGTGAAATCGTTGTGAAATTTACGTTTTAAAGAGAAATCATAACCGGAAAAGATGTTAAAATCCGGCAAAACTTTCTCTTTTTTTTAACAAAATGAAATAAGTTTGTTAAAAACTTCTCTGCTGGTGAAATATATTTCAGCAAGAATCGCTGCGAAAATGCGGTTGTGAAATAAATTTCATAATTTGAATTAAAATGCAAAAACGCCTTGACTTTCCTCTGAATTTGCACTATTTTGGTAGTAGACAAAAGCATTGAATTTGTAAAAGAATAGCTCAAATAGACAGTGCAGTTTTTTCTGCAAAAGCAACAATCAAAAAAGTGAAGAAGAGAGAAAAGTGCAAAAAAAGAAGAGATGCACCTGTGTGCTTTGTATTGCCTTTTTTACAGCGATTTCACTGAATGAGGGCTATGAAAACGAACGATAAATCGCTTGCATAAGAAACGGAGGCGGGGACACACCTTGGATCAGCAGGAACTTGGATTGAAAATACGCGTTGGCGTACTCAAAGCGATAAAAGAGAGTACCGGAAAACGGTTTGTTCCGGTTGCGGCCTCCAACCGCCATGTCCATCTTAGCAGACATGACATCGATACGCTCTTTGGAAACGGTTATGAGCTTTCGCCCACGAAGCCGCTTTCCCAGCCGAAGCAGTTCGCGGGAAAAGAAACGGTGACACTCGTGGGGCCGAAAGGAAAAATAGAAAAAATACGTGTGCTGGGACCGGCCAGAAAAGACACACAGGTGGAAATTTCCATTACGGATTCTTTTAAACTGGGAGTGAAACCGGTTGTCAGAATGTCCGGCGATATTGCCGGAACCCCCGGGGGAACGCTGGTCAGCGAGCATGGGAGCGTGGAGCTTTCAGAGGGTGTGATGGTCTCTGCCAGGCACCTGCACCTGTCGGCGCAGCAGGCGGCGGAATACGGACTTCGTGACGGAGACGTGGTCGGCCTGAAATCGAAGGGCGAACGGGCGGTTGTTTTTGAAAATGTACTGGTGAGAAGCGGAGACGGGCATGAGATGGAAGTTCATCTGGATGTGGACGAAGCCAATGCCGCGGGTATTAAAAACGGAGATATTCTTGAAATTATATAAGCAGGGGATATTGTGAACAGCACAGAATTAAATGCACTCATCAATCGAATTACGGAAGAGGTTCTGTACCGTTTAAAGGAAATGGAGCCTGCCGACGAGAACGTGTCGGGGACGGTTGTGATCGTTTCCTCCTTTATTCCGTCCCCTAAAACGGCGCTTATGACGATCGATGAAAAATATGGCAAAGAAACAGAATTTATCACGTTTGGCACGGCCTTCACGCCGGTGGGACGGCGATGCACGAGTGCGGATGAGCACGAAATGGACAGCATTTTAGAAAAGGTGGCGGGCAGTGCAAATGTGGTGCTCATGACGCCGAAAGTTGGGCTTCTGGAAAAGATTGCGACAGGCAACGACGAAGGATTCATCGAGCATCTGGTTATGCGGGCGCTCTTATGGGGGCGCAAGGTCAGTTTGCTGCTCGACTTTAAACCGCCCAGGTTCAAGCGGAATACATTCTACGAAAAGATTGTCACCGTGATTGAAACGCTGGACGAAATGGGAATGGAAATTTTAAACTATCAGTGCGCGCTTGCCAAAGACGGCGACAAGCTGACACTGGTGACAGAGCAGGATATTGTAATGGCTTATAAAGCAAAAGCGCAGGAAGTGCGGTGCGCGGCAAATGCGATCATCACGCCATCGGCAAAGGATAAGGCAAAAGAACTGGGTATCATCATTAACTAGCGGGAGTTTGAAAGTATGCAGATTGCAAGAGTAAAAGGTACGGTTGTCAGTACCAATAAATCAGAAAAATTCACAGGGCTCAAGCTGCTGCTTGTAAAGCCGATCGATATTGAAACCTTTGAAGAAAAGGGCAGCCTCATGGTTGCGGTGGACGCAATCGGCGCGGGCGAAGGCGAGGTTGTGATGTGTGTGGGCGGAAGCTCTTCGAGGCAAACCCCGATCACAGACGGAAAGCCGGTTGACCAGTCAATTGTGGCGATTATCGATTCGATTGATGTGGAAGGCGCAAGAGTGTTTGAAAAGTTTAAAGAGAATAAATAATTTGGAACCGAGGGATGAAAAATGGGGCTCAGTGAACAAGAGATCAAACAAATTGTAGAGGAAACGGTCAGGAATTTAGGCACAGGCGCCTCTGGCGGCATGTGCAGCGGAAACTGGATGTGCGACGACGCAAACGATGCGGTGGAAAACGCAAAGCGCGCACAAAAACAGCTTATGACAATGACGCTGGAGCAGCGTGGAAGACTGATTTCGGCAATGCGCGAGGCGGCTCTTGCAAATTCGGTGAAGCTTGCGGAGTTGGCGCATGAAGAGACGGGATATGGCAGCGTGGAGCATAAGATCATGAAAAATGAGCTTTCCGCGAAAAAAACGCCGGGCATTGAAGATTTGCACACGCAGGCGTATAGCGGTGACGACGGTCTTACGATTGTGGAGCAGGCTCCGTTTGGAGTGATTGGTTCCATTACGCCTTCCACCAATCCGACCTCCACGGTCATCAACAATTCGATCAGCATGATCGCTGCGGGAAACGCAGTGGTATATAATCCGCATCCGGCGGCAAAGAGGGCTTCGCAGGAGGCAATGCGCATTTTAAACGAAGCGATTGTTTCGGCGGGCGGACCGGCGACACTGATTACAACGGTAAAAGAGCCCAGCCTCGAAAGCGGCCAGGTGATTATGAACCATAAGGACATCAAAATGCTGTCCATCACGGGCGGCGAGGCGGTTGTCGCGGTTGCCATGAAAACAGGCAAAAAGGTTGTGGCGGCAGGCCCAGGAAATCCGCCGGTCATCGTGGATGATACGGCTGTGATTGCCAAGGCTGCAAAAGACATCGTGGACGGCGCAAGCTTTGACAACAATGTGCTGTGCGTTGCGGAAAAAGAGGTTTTCGCGTTTGACAGCATTGCCGACCAGCTCATGAGCGAGATGGAGAAAAACGGCGCTTACCGCGTAAGCGGAGAAGACATCAATAAGATTGTGAACACAGTGCTCATCCAAAAGGACGGAAAGTTTGTCATCAACAGGAAGTTTGTAGGAAGGGACGCTACCTATATCATGCAGGAGTCTGGCGTGACCTATTCCGGAAATCCGCGGCTTGTGATCGCGGAGGTCAGCGCAAACCATCCTTTTGTCACGGTGGAAATGCTGATGCCTGTGTTGGGAATCGTAAGGGTCAGGAACATTGACGAAGCGGTTGACGAAGCGTTCCGTGCGGAGCAGGGCTGCCAGCATTCGGCGCTCATTCATTCGACAAATATCCGCAATATGTCCAAAGCGGCGTCAGTGATGAACACAACTATTTTTGTAAAGAACGCGCCCTCCTATTCAGGACTCGGCTTTGGAGGAGAAGGGTTTGCGACCCTCACAATCGCTACTCCCACAGGGGAGGGTCTTACCAGCGCGAAGACCTTTACCCGGGCGAGAAGATGCGTGTTAAAAGGAGATCTTAGGATCATTTGAGGATAGAAGGAATGGATATCGCACAAAAAATTCGTGACGCCGGCATCGTAGGCGCGGGCGGAGCAGGATTTCCGACACATGTAAAAGTGAATTGCAAGGCGGAATATGTCATAGCAAACGGCGCGGAATGTGAACCGCTTCTGCGGGTAGACCAGCAGGTGATGCAGTATTTCGCAAGTGACGTGGTGGAAGGATTGCTCGCGGTAATGGAGCAGACCGGAGCCAAAAAAGGCGTAATTGCCTTAAAGGATCACTATAAGGATGCAATCGAGGCGCTTAAGAAAGCGATCAAAGATGCGGATGACGTAGAGCTTTACATCATGAAAAGCTATTACCCCGCAGGCGACGAACAACAGATCGTTTATGAAGTAACGGGACGCGTTGTTCCGACCGGTGGATTGCCGCTCGATGTAGGAGCGGTGGTGTGCAACGTCAGCACCCTGATGGAAGTGGCGCGCGCACTGAATGGAAAGAGTGTCACAGATAAGTTTGTAACAGTGGGCGGAGCGGTAAAAAATCCGCGCACAGTAAAGGTTCCGGTCGGGATTTCAGGGCTGGAGCTGCTTGGGGCGGCGGGCGGAACCACCACGGACTGCGTTTATGTCATCGGCGGGCCGTGCATGGGAAAAATGAGCGAAACGGCGGATTTTCCGGTTACCAAAACCACCGGCGGGCTGCTCGCGATTCCCAAAGGCCATCCGCTTGTGGAAAAAAAGAGCGACTGCATGAATGTGCAGGTGATACAGGCAGTGTGCTGCCAGTGCTCCATGTGTACGCAAATGTGCCCAAGAAACGCGCTCGGCCTCAACGTCGCGCCGCATAAGGCAATGCGCGCGGTGGCGAACGGGGCGGATCTCATCGGCAACAGCATGAACGGATTGTTTTCCTGCTGTGATTGCGGGATTTGCACCTACTATGCCTGTAACTTCGGGCTGAAGCCCTCCAAGATTATGCAACGGTTCAAGGTGCAGCTCATGGGCGCGGGCGTAAAGCCCAAAAAGGAAGTATTCACCACGGTGGATTCGTGCTTTGATACCAAAAAGCTTCCGGTGTCGCGCATCATATCGCGGCTGGGAATTTCGGAGTTTGACGTGCCGGCTCCCATGCAGCAAAACAGGCTAAAAACGGATGTGGTAAAAATACCGCTTAAAATGCACATAGGCGCGCCGGCGGTTGCGGTGGTAAAGGAAGGCCAGCAGGTGAAGCGGGGAACGATGATCGCGGATATCAAGGAAAAGGCGTTGGGCGCAAAAATTCACGCGAGCATCACAGGAACCGTTACAAAAGTGACGCAAGACTGGATTGAGATAAGGGGAACCAAATGATGAACTCACTGGGAATGGTTGAAATCGTAAGCATACCGGCGGGAATAGAGGCAGCAGATACCATGCTCAAGGCGGCGGCTGTGGAGCTTGTCACGGCGCAGCCGGTGTGCGCGGGAAAGTATATTGTAATTGTGACGGGGGACGTCGCGGCGATCAATGCAAGCGTAAAAGCGGGCAAAGAGTCTGCGGGAGCAATGCTCATTGACAGCGTCGTCATTTCCGGGATACACGAGCAGGTTCCGCGGGCGGTCAACGCCTGCAGCGAAATCGGCCGTGTGAATGCGGTGGGCGTGATGGAAACCTTCTCGCTGTGCGCAGCTGTGATCACAGCTGATGCAGCGGTGAAAGCGGCGGATATCAATCTCATCGAAATCAGATTGGGAAGAGGCCTCGGCGGGAAATCGTTTATCACGATGACCGGCGATGTCGCGGCGGTGAAAGCCGCTGTAGATGCGGCAAAAGCCGTACCGGAAGCGCAGGGTTTGATGTCGGCCAGCGTAGTAATACCTTCGCCGCATCCTGATATAATCAAATCGCTAATATAAAATCTGGGAGGATCAATAGAAATGTCAAAAGAAGCACTCGGAATGGTGGAAACAAAGGGCTTGATCGGCGCAATTGAAGCGGCTGACGCAATGGTGAAAGCGGCTGACGTGAAACTGATCGGAAAACAGCAGATTGGCAGCGGTCTTGTTACGGTGATGGTACGCGGCGACGTTGGCGCGGTAAAAGCATCGGTTGACGCAGGCGCGGCAGCGGCAAAGAGAGTCGGAGACCTGTACGGCGTACATGTGATCCCGAGCCCGCACGGCGATGTGGAGACAATTCTGCCCACGGTAGCAAAAGCGACAATTACGCCCGCGGGAAAGTAAACCGATGTACACCGGAGAAGTTGTCGGCAGAGTCGTGGCGACGATCAAAGAAGAAAACTTAAATAATATTCCGCTTTTGGTGGTCAAATTGATTGAAAACGGAAAAAAGACAAAAATGATCGTGGCGGCGGATGCAACCCGGCAGGCCGGCAGAGGAGATTTTGTATATCTGATCGGTTCCAAGGAGGCGGCGCGTATGTTTCGCAAGGAGTATACTCCTGCGGATGCCGCAATCGTGGGATTCATTGATCAATATAGAGAAACATTATAAATAATTTATTGTGAGGTTAACAAAATGGAAAAATTAGCTTTAGGAATGGTAGAAACAAAAGGTCTGATCGGTTCGATTGAAGCGGCGGATGCAATGGTAAAAGCGGCTGACGTAATGCTGATCGGCAAAGAGCAGATTGGCAGCGGCCTTGTGACAGTGATGGTTCGCGGTGATGTCGGCGCGGTAAAGGCAGCGGTTGACGCAGGCGCGGCAGCGGCAAAGAGAGTTGGAGACCTGTATGGCGTACATGTGATCCCCAGCCCGCACGGCGACGTGGAAATGATCCTGCCCAAAAAATAAGGGAAGGGGATTGCAATGAGAATTGCAAAGGTTGTCGGAAATGTGGTTTCCACGATCAAGGATCAATCCTATTACGGATATAAGCTGATGATCATTGAATATCTGGACGAAAACGGTGCTCCTGACGGAAACCGCCTGATCGCGTTTGACGCGGGTCAGGCTGGCGTGGGAGACGTCGTTCTGGTTAATGTTGACGGCGGGGCGGCAAATATGCTCCTCGATAAAGACATTATCGCTGACGTTACGATATGCGGTGTACTGGACAGCTTCACCTATGACGGGAAAACACAACAGCTGAACTAGACAAGTGGTGCAAGGAATGGATATAGACAAGATTATCAAAGAAGTTATGGAGCAGGTTCATGTGCAAAGCTCGGGCGCGGGGATTCCCACAGCCTGCGGCGATGCGTTTGAGGTGCCGTCAAAGCTGGAGCATTCCCTGCTGAATCCGGATATCTCTGTGGAGAAAATCCGCGAGGAATGCGCACATGCGCGCAGATATTGCGTGGGAGCGGTGTGCGTCGCGCCCTATTATGTATCGGCGGCGGCGGACTGCCTGCGAGGATCGAGCGTTGCGGTGTGCGCGGCAATCGGTTTCCCGCACGGGGCGATGTCCACGGCGGCAAAGGTTGCCGAAGCGCGCGAGTGCATCAAAAACGGCGCGCAGGAACTCGATGTTGCCATCAATATGCTGGCAGTGAAGTCCGGCAGCATGGCGGACGCCCGCAGGGATTTGGAGGAAGTCGTCCAGGTAGCGCAGGGCAAGGCACAGGTGAAGGCCGTGTTCGAGCATTGCGTTTACACAGACGATGAAAAGGCGGAAGTGCTCAACATGGCGCGCTCCTGCGGCGTGGAGTTCGTGAAGATACAAAACGTATTGAGCGGCAAAGGAGCGGATACGGCTGATATCCGTTTCGCAAAAGAAATACTCGGCAAAAACGTGAAAATCAAAATTGACGGCGGTGTAAAGACGCTTGAAAAGGCACAGGAATTAATTTGTGCAGGCGCGGACAGGATCGGGCTTACCGCCACGGTTAAAATCGCGCAGGAAGCGTTGGGGTCGAAATAGGAGCTTTTAGGGTGGCAAAGGATATTGAAAGCAACGAACTGAACCTGATGATCAGCGTGGTCAAAAAGTATTATGAGCTGGGTATGAATCAGGAGCAGATCGCAAAAGAGGAATTTATTTCAAAATCGTCTGTGTGCAGGCTGATTAAGAAGGCTGTGGATAACGGTTATGTAAAATTCCAGATCAATTATCCGGTTGAATCGATCAAAACGCTGGAAAATGAATTCCATAAGTTGTTTGATCTGGATAAGGTGTTTATTACGCCTACCTATACGGAAGATGCCGATATCCGGCTAAAGGACACCTGTAAATCGGTGGCGGGGGATATCTGCAAAATCGTAAAACCGAACGACATTATCGGAGTCACTTGGGGAACCACGATGGAGCAGCTTGCAAACACCATCATGACCATCCCCAACACCAAAAAATGTTCCAAAGTCGTTTTGATGAACGGCTCTGTGGCAGGCGACATCGGTTCCACCAAATCAAGCCAGATTGTAGAGCAGTTTTCACAGTTTTTTTCGGCGCAGGGGTTTTTACTTCCGGTTCCGCTGGTTGTGGACAACAAGCGGATCGCGCAGGCAATTCAAATGGATTCGCACGTAAAGTATGTGATGGATCTCGCAAGGGAGTCGCAGCTTGCGATTGTGAGCATTGGCGCGCTTTCTTACGAATCGGTTCTGCGTACGCGCAGCGCGTATTCCAAAGAGGATTTTGACGAGATTATGGAGCTTGGCGCGGTAGGCGATATTGCCGGAAGGTGCTTTGACATCAATGGAAAACAGATCGACAAACAGGTGATCGATAGAACGATTGGCCTCAAAACAGAAGATATCAAGAGCAAAAAGGTCCGCATTGGCGTAGCGGTGGGGGAGAGAAAAGTAAAGGCAATCATCGGTGCCCTGCGCGGCGGAATCATCAACAGATTTTATACGGACGAGGTTACAGCACAGGAAGTCATCAAGGTGTTCAAAAACATACAAAGAGAGGAAAAGCAATGAAAGCGGTTAGAATGTATAAACCGGGGGACCTGAGGGTGGAGGATGTTCCGAAGCCGGTACCTACGGATGATGAAGTATTATTGAAAGTAATGGCATGCGGCGTATGCGGATCGGATATTCCGCGGGTCAATACCTATGGGGCACATATTGCGCCTCTCACAATCGGACACGAGTTTTCTGCGCGCATCGAAGAAGTGGGCAAAAACATCAAGAATTTTAAGGTGGGCGACAGGGTAACCGTGCCGCCGCTGATGCCTTGCTATCAGTGCGAATGGTGCAAAAAGGGTCTTTACTCCCTGTGCGAAAAGTACGACTATTTCGGTTCCCGCCGCGACGGCGCTATGGCCGAATATGTGTGTTCGCCGGAAGCAAACCTGATGAAGCTGCCGGATAACGTTGATTATATCGATGCCGCAACCACAGACCCGTGCGCGAACGCGATTCACGGTCTTATGCGTGGCAATATCGAAAAGGGAGACATCGTGTGCGTATATGGCGCAGGCCCGATCGGCCTGTTCGCGATCCAGTGCGCAAAGGTATTTGGTGCGAGTGAAGTGATTGCGGTTGACCTCGGCACTGAAAAACTGGCGATCGCAAAGGAATGCGGCGCGGATTACATCATCGATTCCAAAGAGCAGGATGCGGTGGAAGCAATCAAGGAGATCACCAAAGGCGAAATGGCCGACGTTGTGGTGGACTTCACAGGAGCTCCTCCGGCACAGCTCAATGCCATCAACTCGGCAGGGAAAATGGGTCGCGTTGTATTTGTGGGCATTTCTCACAAGGGTCTTAACCTTGGCGATAAGGAAGTCGACAACATCATGAGGGGACAGATTTCCCTGATCGGCTCGTGGAACTCCTTTACAGATCCGTTCCCGGGTTTTGACTGGACGGAATCCTTAAAGCTGTTTGAGGAAGGCAAGATTACATCAAAGCCCATGATCAGTCATAAATTGCCGCTTGATGATGCGCCGGATATCTTTAAAAAGATTGCGGCGGGCGGATTTTTCTTCAACAAGATTTTGTTCCTGCCTCACGGCGAGGATTTTGAATAAGATACACGGAGCTAATCATATAGGAAGTCAACCGGCGTAAGTCCGGTTGCTATGAGGAGGTATTTTCCAGAATGGATATTAATGCAATTATCAAACAAGTAACGGAAGAGGTTTGCGCGAAATATTACAACCAGCCTTCCGAGGCGGCGCAGGGGGATTTTGCACCCGCTTCGCTCGCGAAATACATCGATCACACGCTTTTAAAGCAGCAGGCGTCGCTTGACGATGTTCGCAAAATTTGCGACGAGGCAAAGAAATATCACTTTGCAAGCGTGTGCGTGAATCCGTCCTACATCAAATTTGTGGCGGATTATCTGGAAGGCAGCGGCGTTACGCCCTGCTGCGTGGTCGGTTTCCCGCTGGGGGCGAGCACACCGGAAGCAAAGGCGAATGAAGCGCTGGATGCTGCAAACAACGGCGCAAAAGAAGTGGATATGGTCATTAACGTGGGCGCAATCAAGTCAGGCGACTGGATGCTTGTGAAGCGCGATATTGAGAGCGTAGTGATGGCGACAAGGGGCCGCGCGATTGTAAAGGTAATTATCGAAACGTGCCTGCTGACCGATGAAGAAAAAGTGAAGGCTTGTGCAATCAGCAAGCTGGCGGGCGCGCACTTTGTGAAAACGTCCACAGGCTTTTCCACAGGCGGCGCAACGGCGGAAGACGTAAGGCTGATGAGAGAGACGGTTGGTCCGGAAATCGGCGTGAAAGCGTCCGGCGGCGTGAAGACCTATGAAGATGCCGTAAACATGATCAAAGCAGGCGCAAGCAGGCTGGGAACAAGCTCCGGCGCGGCAATCGTAAGCGGCGGCAGCACGGGACATGAGTGCGTGAACTGCGGGGCATGCAAAAAGTCCTGCCCGACAGGCAATGCGGTCATCGTAAAGAATTGCTATTAAACAAATTTGTCTTTGCAAATGAAATAACAAGGCTGCGCGCACGGCAATGGGGAGCCGTGTGCGCGAGGGCCTTTCATCAGTTCATACAATGAAAAGCAGGGCGCTTTTAGGGAATAAAAGCGATTATGAGGCAATAGGTGGGGAAAATGTCGAACTCATACTTTATGGGTCTTGATTTCGGTACGCAGGGAGTCAGATGTGGCGTTACCGACGGGCAAGGCAACATTTTGAATTACAGCGAACAAAAATATAAAACAACATATCCAAAGCCGGGCTGGGCAGAGCAATCTCCTGCGGACTGGGTGGAAAAAATGCAGGCCAGTATTTCAGACTGTTATGAAAAACTGGGACAGGATGTTTTTTCCAACATAAAAGGGATGTGTGTTTGCGCGACTTCTTCCACGGTGATTCCGGTCAGCGAAGATGGGGCGTTCCTTTCTGACGCCATTTTATGGATGGACAACAGATCGGTTGAGCAGGCGCGCAGAATCAATGCCACAGGACACGAAGTGTTAAAGCACTGCGGAAAAGAAGTTTCCGTGGAATGGATCGTTCCCAAAATGATGTGGCTCAAGGAAAACAAGCCGGAGCTTTATAGGAGAGCGGACAGGCTGGTGGAGCAGCAGGATTATATCAATCATCATTTTACAGGGTGCTGGTGCGCTTCGGTCAGCCAGTCGACCTGCAAATCGAATTATGTGGAAGAAAAAGGCGGATATGCCCCGGAATTTTTTGAAGCCATCGGATTTCCGGATTTCTTTGAAAAAGCAAATCTCGAAGTAATCAAGCAGGCACAGCCTGTTGGCGTACTTCTTGACGAAATAGCAGACCGCTACCATTTAAGCCGCGGCACGGTGCTTTATCAGGGCGGCGTGGACGCGCATGTCAATATGATCGGGCTGGGCGTAGTGAATCCGGGCGAAACAGGCGTTGTGATGGGCAGCAGCTTTGTGCATCTTTCCCTGATGGACAGCGAAGTGTTTAATGACGGAATCTGGGGACCGTACAAAGACGCAATCATACCGGATATGTATTGCATGGAAGGCGGACAGGTATCCGCAGGGTCAATTACAAAATGGTTTTTAAATGAATTTAAGGTGGACGGCGAGAACCCTTACGGAATCATGGCGCAGGAGGCGGCAGGGGTTCCGGCAGGAAGCGAGGGCGTCATCGCTCTTGATTTCTTTCAGGGAAACCGCACGCCCTATAAAGATCCGACGGCGAAGGGCGTATTTTACGGACTTACCCTGAGCCATACCAGAGCGCATTTATATCGTGCGGTTCTGGAAAGTGTGGCCTACGGAACGAGGAATATTATCGAGTCGATGGAATCGGATCAGAATAAAATCAACAAGATCAGGGGCTGCGGGGGCGTTGTATTCAATCCGCTGTGGCTAAAAATTATCGCGGATGTGACGGGAAAGCCCATTGTGCTTACGGAACAGTCGGCAAACGCGGGAGTACTCGGATGCGCAGTCATTGCGTCCGTGGGAAGCGGAATGTATGAGAATTTTCCGCAGGCGTGCGAGCACATGGTTCACGTGACGCAGGTTGTGGAGCCGGATGCGCAGGCGCATGAGGAATATTCTGAAATTTATGCAAAATATCTCGATCTTTATCAGAGCTTAAAACATTTGAACGAAGCATAACATAGAAAGTAAAAAGAACAAAGCAGGGGGCAAGGAATAGTTATGAGAAGACCGATCATAGCCGGAAACTGGAAAATGAACAAAACGCCGTCAGAGACAATCGAGCTCTTAAGCGAGTTGAAACCGCTTGTGGCAGGCGCGAAAGCAGAGGTTGTGGTCTGTCCCACGTCTGTCTGCCTGTTTGCGGCAAAAGGAGCCCTTGTGGGCTCGGATATTGCGCTTGGCGCACAAAATGTGTTTTTTGAAGACAGCGGAGCCTATACGGGAGAGATCAGCTGCGATTCGCTGCTGGAGCTTGGCGTTACATATGTGATTCTTGGACATTCTGAGCGCCGCCAGTATTTCGGCGAAACGGATGAGACAGTAAACAAAAAAGTGTTAAAAACGTTGCAAAAGGGTTTGAAACCGATTGTGTGCGTGGGAGAGCAGCTCTGGCAGAAAGAGTGCGGAATCACGGACGAGGTTGTACGGATGCAGACAAAGCTGGCGCTTACCGGCGTGCTGCAAAACGATATTGAGAACATTGTAATCGCATACGAGCCTGTATGGGCGATCGGCACGGGTCTTACGGCGACGAGTCAGGAGGCGAATAACACGATCCGCGAAATTCGCAAGGCTGTGGAGGCGGTGTTTGGAGAAAAAGCGGAAGACATACGCATTCAGTACGGTGGGAGCATGAATGCAGGCAATGCCGGTGAGCTCATGGGCATGAGCGACATCGACGGCGGACTGATCGGCGGAGCAAGCCTCAAGGCGGCGGAATTCGCAAAGGTAGTGAATTACTGATTGAAAAAAAGTGCTTTTTTCAATCGGTCAAAAATTTATAAAAACGCATAAAAAACGCCCTTTCAGACGTTTTTATAAAGCGTTTTATGTGAGCAGAAAATTTAAACTTTAATTTGTATTGTGAAACCTAAAGCAGAAAATTAGGAGGTGGCAAAAGATGTCTGAAGCAATCCTTGAGATGAAACAAATCAATAAAGGATTTCCGGGTGTGCAGGCGTTAAGCAACGTTGATTTTACGGTCAACAGGGGCGAGGTGCATTGCCTGATCGGAGCAAACGGCGCTGGAAAATCGACTTTGATGAAGATACTCGCCGGCGCATACCCAAAAGACAGCGGAACCGTTACATTTGACGGAGTCGAATTGAAAAACGGAAATACGCTGGACGCAAAGAAAAATGGCATTTCTGTAATCTATCAGGAACTTTCTCTGGTCAACGAGTTATCGGTGACAGAAAATATTCTGATTAACAACATGCCGCGTAAGTTTGGAAAAATTGACTGGAAAGAATCCCATCGGATCGCGCAAAAGCTGGTAGAGCAGCTAAACTTAAACATTGACGTTCACGCAAGGGCAGGGGAGTTGAGCATTGGTTCCCGTCAGCTCGTGGAGCTGATGAAGTGTCTTGCCTGCGATTCCAAGCTGATTGTTATGGACGAGCCGTCGGCGACGCTTTCCCAAAGCGAATTTGATACCCTGATGAAGACAATTGCCGACCTGAAAGAAAAAGGGATGACAATCGTTTACATTTCCCACAGGCTGGAAGAGCTGTTCATCGTCGGCGACAGGGTAACGATCTTAAAGGACGGCAAAAACGTGGCGGTGTGCGAGCTGAAAGAGATCAATCAGGATCAGCTTGTAGAATATATGATCGGGCATAAAATTGAAGCCCGCCGTTACGAAAGCACAGCGGAAAATACCAACGACGTTGTACTTGAAACAAAGGAATTTAACAACAAAAATCTTGACAATGTCTCCTTAAAGCTTCACAAGGGGGAAATCATCGGAATGTACGGTCTTGTAGGAGCGGGCCGCACAGAATTCTTAAGAGCCATTTATGGTGCGGACAAGCTGGATTCCGGAGAGCTTTATATTCATGGAAAGCCTCAAAAACCCAAAGATCCGCGCACATCCATCAAAAATGGAATCGGTATGCTTCCTGAAAACAGAAAGATGCAGGGACTGGTGCTCGATCTTCCGGTTTGGGAAAACATGATCATGGTGGCTGTTAAAAAATTTGTAGGCAAGGGAATCCTGAACTACAAAAAAGTAACCAAAGAATGCAAGTCTTATATCGACAGTCTTTCCATCAAAACACCGAGCGAAAAAACGCCCACGGTTTCCTTGTCCGGCGGTAACCAGCAAAAGGTTATTCTCGCCAAATGGCTGTTGCAGAATTCAGATATTCTGCTCGTTGATGAGCCGACACAGGGAATTGACGTAGGCGTGAAGGACGAAATCTATAAGATTTTGAGGCAGGCGGCGGAGGATGGACACTCCATCATTATCGCATCAAGCGAGCTGGAAGAGCTGGTGGGCGTATGTGATCGCATCGTTGCGATGCACCACGGAAAAATTGTCGCTGACTTTGGAAAAGATGATTTAGATGAAGTTGCTATCCTGCAATATGCAGTAGCGGGGAGGTAGGATTTATGGAATCGATTCAGACACAAAAAATGACATTCAAACAATTTTTGAAAAGATACAGCACACTGTTGCTGCTCATCGTTTTTATCATTTTGGCAACATGTTTGTCGCAGAACTTTTTTACACTGGGCAATCTCTCTAACATTTTGCTGTCTTACGCAGCGCCGGGCATTATCGCAATTGGCATGACGTTCGTCATACTGACGGGCGGTGTTGACCTTTCGGTCGGCTCTGTGGCAGCGCTTTCAGCAATGGTATCTGCCATGTGCCTCGTGTCGGGCGTGCCTGTGTTCGCGGCAGTGCTGGTGGGCGTACTGGTGGGCGGTGTGCTTGGAACGGTAACGGGACTGATCGTCACCTTCGCAAGGCTGGAGCCGTTCATCTGTTCTCTGGCAACCATGGTTTCGGCCCGCGGACTCGCGATGCTTGCAACGGACGGAAAAGTTATTTCAGGCTTAAAGGCGCTTCCGGGCGGCGACGCATTTTGTTACCTTGGCGGCGGTATGATTGACCTTGGATTTATGAGACTGCCGATTGCCGGAATCACATGGATTGCAATCACCATTATCACAGCATTGATTTTGAAATATACAATTTTTGGTAGAGGCATTTACGCAATCGGCGGCAACCGCGAAGCGGCAATTCTCTCCGGTGTGCGTGTCAAGCTGTTTGGAACGCTCGTATGGACTATCTCAGGAGCGCTTGCCGGATATGCCGGAATCATGACGATTTCCTGGCTGACGACGGCGCAGCCCACGATTACCGATGGCGCGGAGCTTGACGCAATTGCGGCGGCTGTTATCGGCGGAACGTCCATGACAGGTGGTAAAGGAGGAATGATCGGCACGTTTGCCGGCGTTATCCTGTTGGCCATTATCACAAATATATTTAACCTTTTGGGGCTGCAGTCTTACTGGCAACAGATATTCAAAGGAATTATCATTGTCGCTGCGCTGCTGCTCAACCTGTTCGTATCAAAACAGGACGATTAATACCGGATTAAAGCTTGCTGTGCAAAATGCACAGTGGTTATTAAAAAGACATAGGAGGAATTAAAAATGTCGAAAAAACTTTTGGTAGTGTTTGCTGTTATCCTCGTGGTTGCGATGGCGGTCGCAGGCTGCGGCGCTCCGGCGGCTGCCCCGTCAGCAGAAGCTTCTGCATCTGCTGAGGCATCCAAAGCTCCTGAGGCGTCTGCATCGGCGGAAGCTTCTGCAAGCGCTGCTGCTCCCGCGGGAGACAAAATTAAGATCGGTTTCTCTCAGGCTACAATGGCAGGCCCGTTCTACGTATCTGAAGTAGACGCTGCGAAAGCTGCTGCGGAAGCTGCAGGCGTTGAACTGGTTGTTGCAGATGCAAACGAAGACGTTGCAAAGCAGAATCAGGACATTCTGGACATGATCCAGTCCGGCATCCAGGTGCTGATCCTCAATGCTGTTGATCCTGACGGCGTAGCTCCTTCCCTTGAAGCGTGCAAAAATGCCAACATTCCGATCGTTACGGAAGATAGATTCGTAAACGGCGATGTGGATGTTGTGGTTGGACGTGACAATCAGGCAATGGGCAAACTGGTTGGCGACGAGATCGTAAAAGCGCTCGGCGGCAAAGGTCAGGCAAAGGGTAAAGTCCTCGAAGTTATGGGCAGCGGCGGAGACCGTGTGCAGGAAGCCCGCAGCGCAGGATTCCACGAAGCGGTTGATGCGGAAGCAGGTATCGAAGTAATTCAGACACCTTACTGCGACTATAACCGTTCCAAAGCGGCTACTGCGACACAGGATATGATTCAGGCGAACCCTGACATCAATGTTGTCTATGGACACAACGACGACATGGGTCTTGGCGCGCTGGGCGTATGCCTTGACAATGGTATGGAAGTTCTCGGCTCCGGCGTTGACGGACTGATGGAAGCTGTTGAAGCAATCGCTGATGGAAAATACATCGCAACGGCTGCTAACGATCCTGAAAAGATGGGTGCAACAGCATTCGAGCAGGCTCTGAAAATTGCCAAAGGCGAAAAGGTAGAGAAGAACGTGGATTGCGGAACAACGCTGATCAATGCTGACAATGCAAAAGATTTCGTTGACACCACAATTATGTTTGCTCGCCAGAAATAGTAACAACACCATGGTAGTATGGCCACCACCTAACCAAAAGTTAGGTTCATAATACCAACAGAAAAACGGCACGGGATTTGATCCTGTGCCGTTTTTCATGTAGTCAAAAAAATTATTCTTCCGTGATCTCGATCACACCTGCGGGGCAATCCGATTCCGCTTCAAAGGCACAGCCTTCGTTTTCAGGTGTTACCTCGCCGCAAACAAAAGCTTTGCCATCGTCATCCATACGGAAGACCGCAGGGCAAACATTCTCGCACAGCCCACAGCCAATGCAGCCGTCTCTGTCAATCGTCGCTTTCATATCGATGCCTCCTTTTCCGGCTGTGGGAAAACCACGGCCAAAAACATTTTGAATTTTTCAGGCGCAAATACGGCATGCGGATGCTTTGCGGGCATTGCAATGGCGTCTCCGGCCTTGAGTGTAAATTTTTCGTCGTCGATTGTAATTTCGCCAACGCCGTCAAGCGCGATCACAAGCGCGTCGCCCTGTGATTCATGCGTGCTGATTTCCTCACCCGCATCAAACGCAAATAAGGTGAGGCTCACAAATGGATTTTGGGCAAGTGTTTTGCTTGCCACCTGTCCGGGCAGATAATCTACTTGATCCACAAAAGAGAGAGCTTTGGTAAAATCAATATTTTTCATCATTTGAGACATCACTTTCAACTCCTTTGATTTAGGACATTCCTATTATGTTTATAAGCCATCGAAAGATGCGGAAACATTTTTTTGTGCAGCTCGCCAGCTTCGCACTCTTCACGGGAAATGATATACAAAGCAGGAGAAGCAGGCCTTAACTTATATTGAAAACAGGAAACATCAGATGTAATGCACACCGTTCCAATATAAGACCGGTTTCACTTCGATTGTATCGTCCGTTTGCATATCCTTAAGAGCCCATTTTTTCCATTCCGCAAAACCGGTACGGTCAATGATATATCCAATGTGCTCCTTTCCGCCGGGCGCGGTCAGATCGATATAGCGTTTTACATAGTCGTAAGTGTTCAGAATTATTTTTACGATCGTTTCTTCGGAAGCCCACTTCAAAAAATCTTCGCCTAGCCGCGGGTTTTTCTTTCCGGTCCGCCCCATCAGCGTGAGCCGATAGTAGGCTTCTTTGCTGCGTGTCCATGCCCGCGTGGGACAATTTAGCACGCACTCGCCGCAGCCGATGCATTTTTCGTGGTTGCGCTCCACCTTGTAATTTACTGTTTTGAGCGCCTCCACAGATTTTTTCCGGCATACTTTTACGCAGGCGCCGCAATCCACACAGCGGTTTTTGTCGTATTGCGGAAGCGTCATGCCCATGATTCCAAAATCGTGCATACGAACCTTTGCGCAATCGTTGGGGCAACCGGTCAGCGCAATTTTAAAGTGAAGATCATTTGGAAAAACCGCTTTTTCCACACGCTGCGCAAAGGCGGTGGTGTCATAACATGCGTAAGGGCAAACCCTGTTTCCGATGCATGCGGTAATGTTGCGCGTGCCGGACGCGGGATAGCCTGTTTGCGGGTCTTTCTGGTTGATTTGCAATCCCTCGATCAGCGGCTGTAGGAGAGCGTTCACCTCATCCATCCGTTCAAACGGAATGTCTGGAATTTCAAATCCCTGACGGCTGGTGATATGAATGGTGCCGTTTCCATATTCCTGTGCAATTTTGGTAATTGACTGCAAGAGATTTGCATCCATATGTCCGCCCGGCACCCTCACGCGCGACGCAGTCAGATATCTTTTTTTTGTGACGCGAAATGCGTTCTTTTTTAGTATTTTTGTATTCACATCCATGATGGTTTCCCCCTCAATCTATGAGCGTTTTGCCTTTTGCATAAGGAAAAACAGGACCGTCCAGACACACGTAGGTATCGTCTATTTTGCAATGACCGCACTTGCCGATGCCGCAGCACATTTTCCGTTCAAAAGAAACCCAGAGGTTTTCTTCTGAAAATCCTTCCTCCAGAAGGCCTTTGGTGGAGAAGCGCATCATCATGGGCGGCCCAACTACAATGGCAACCGCGGCTTTTTTGTCCGTTATCTTTAACTGGGGGATAAACTCCGTCACAAGCCCGATATTGCAGGCAACATCCGTGTCTGCGCAGTCCACGGTCAGAATGACGTCCATTGACTGCTTCCATCTGCTGAAATCCTCAAGAAACAGGATGTCGGCAGGTGTTTTAAAACCCGCGACAAGCGTCAGACCCTTTGTCTGCTCCGGATTGTTCGCGAAATAGTCTACCACGCCCCTGACGGGGGAAAGACCGGTTCCGCCCGCGATCACGACCAGCTCTTTGTTTTTATACTGGTCAAGGTCAAAACCGTTTCCGTAAGGGCCACGCAAAAATAGGCTGCTGCCTTCGTAGGATTCAAAGATTTCATTCGTTACTTTGCCCACCCGCCGTATCGTAAAATCGATGGTGCCCTCTCCAATTCCGCTCACAGAAATGGGGGCTTCGCCATATTTGGGCAAAGACACTTCAAAAAACTGTCCGGGCTTTACGTCTCCGCTGTATTCCATGCGGAAGGTGTATTCGATATTGGTGTGGCGGGTAACGCCTGTCACGCGGGACAGGAAAGGAATATATTCGTTTCGGGTCATTTGGAAGTTACCTCCTTCCTACCTTGTTTCAGATGATTGATGCACTGAGAAAAAGAAATATACTCAGGGCATACGTCGTCGCAGCGCCCACAACCCACGCACATGTGATAACCAAAGCGTTTGTTAAAATCGTATACTTTATGCAATACCTTAAACCGCATACGTTGTCCGTTTTTCTGGCGATAAGAGCCGCCGCCCGCAACGTCTGTGAATCCGTCCACCATACAGGCGGCCTGCACCCTGCGCCGCTCTCCCGCGCGTCCGTTGTCTGTGTAGGCAATATCCTGCATGGTAAAGCAGGTACAGGTTGGGCAGGAAAAATTGCATCGGCCGCAATTGATGCAGCGGGAGTCATACTCCTCCCACATGGCAGAGTTTGCGATGTCAGGCGATAAATCCTCAGGAATGTGGATGTGAACATCCGTATCTGTGGGATACTCGGGCCGTACCTGTGCGGTTTGTTGTGCCGCAGACGCAAAGATGTCGTTCCATTCGCCGGAGTTGCAGTCCACCAGAACGCTGCCATCCTGCGGCTGTATGTAAGCGTCATAATCGGTAGAAAGATTCGTTCCCATATCTACGCAAAAACAGTTGCGGAACGCCTGCTTGCATCCAATCAGGATAAATTTTGCGTTTTTTCGCAGGCGCGAATAAAAGTAATCCTCAGGGCCGTTTAGGCGATAGATTTGATCAAAGCGCCGCACCGCATGCAAGTCACAGCTTCTCAAAAAAATGATTGCCTGTTTTTCGCGTGAATCAGCTTCTTTGACGCTGTTTTCCGTAAAAAAGAAGAGGGTTTCACAGAGCGGCAAAAAAACGTCTTTGAAGGTAAAAGAGGACTTCTCCGCAAATTCAATGTCCGCAATACGGTTGACTTCTCCATAGCGTATGCTGTCCTGTCCAGAAAATTCGCTTTGCCCCGCATAGCGCACGGGAGCGAAAATGACAGCGTTTTCGCGCCATTTTCCGAGAATTGCATCCATGGATTTTTGATCTAAAATATAGCCCATACATCAGCCCTTCTTTCGTGAAACAATAAAATAGGGCAGGGCAATCAAAAGAATTGCGCCGGCCATATTGCCCAGGGTGGAAAGCAGGATATTATAAAAATATCCGCCCAGTGACACCGCTGCGCCCGCAGGGCTGAGCATGCCCGCCGTAAGCAGCGTCATGTTTGCGATGCTGTGTTCAAAGCCCGTTGTGATAAAGGCAAACAGGCACCAGAACACCATCATAAGCTTCGCCGCGTCTGATTTGGTTCGAAAGGTCATCCATACGGCAAGGCATACGAGCATATTGCACAGCATGCCGCGGAAAAAGAGCGCGGCGGGTGGAATCGCCATTTTTGCGGCGCTGCTTTGCGCAATAAAACCAGCGGTATCTCCACTTAGCAGCCCGGTTCCGAAAAAGAGAAGCGCAAGCAAAATTGCGCCTGCCCAGTTTCCCAGATAACAGACTGCCCACAGCTTCGCAGAATTTGCCCAGGACACCTTGCGATCCAGCGCGCCTGCCGCCATTACCATATTGTTGCCGGTAAACAGCTCCGCTCCGGCGATGATCACCAGCGAAAGCGCGATGCCAAACGAGATTCCCATGATAATTTTGGTGTAGGGAGTGCCGGCCAGCATTCCCCCGATTGTAAAAATCAGGAGTGTGCCAAAGCCCACGAAGATGCCGGCGAGCACAGAAGCGAAAAAATATCCCGCCGGATTCTTTTGAAGCAGCCCAAGTTTTGTTTCCGACGCATTGGTCATAGCGGTAAAGCTATCTGTATACATAAGCAATTCCCCCTTTTTGTACTATTGTAATCCGTTGCCGGATTTCCTGCCGTGATACATATCACACGCCATGAAAAAAATCCGTCAGACGTTTGAGATCAGGGATCAAAATTCTGTGGTTTTCAAGGGTTGCAAGCCCCAAACGCCGGAGTGTGCCAAACTGACGGGACACAGTCTCGCGCTTTTGACCGAGCATATCCGCGAGGCAGGTGATGCTGATATCAAGATCAATGACGGTTCCGTTTGTTTGATTCCGACCGAAATCTCTGGCCAGTTTATACAGTTTGGCGGCAAGCTTTTTTTCGCCGACCACCGCATTTGGGGTGTTTTTCAGGTGGTGCTCCAAACGGCTGATTTTTTGATTCATGGAGGCAAGGACTGCGCGCACAAGAGAAAAATCGTCGGTCATTGCGGACATAAATTCTTTGACAGGAATGATCAGCAGCAGGGAGGGCGCGAGTATTTCGCAGGCTGCGCCGGAAAGGCGGGAAGAGAGTGCGCCTTCGTTCAGAAGCGAGCCCGCGCGTAAAAGCAAGAGTATCTTTTTTTCACCATCTGCCGCAATTTTATAGAGTGCCGCCGCACCTTTCACCAGAATATGAATGCTGTCGAGGTCTTGCCGCTCGTGGAACACTATGCCGCCGCGCTCTGTTTGCGCAAGTCGCGCGCAGCTCATAAGGCGGGCGCGTGTGGCGGGAAAAGCGCTATATAATACGGTTGCGGTCTCAAAAGCAGACCTTATGGTGTGTTCCATTTTGATTTCTCCTGACCCTTAATCGATGAAATATATGCGAAAAAAGCATAGATGAAGACGTGACATATCTTACGCTTAGCTTAAAGGAAAAGCCGGTTTCATTCAGTTGCATTTGCAACATAAAAATCAATGTACTTTTATTAAAATATAGAAAACAAACGAAAAGGCGGTCTTTTATTATGATCTATGAATTATCAAAGAATGTTACAGTCTTGGGAAAGGCAATCATCAAGCCGGAGCGCAGCTTTTCTTTTCTGTCCTATCTGGTGAGGGGAGAGAAAAATATTCTGGTGGATACCGTGCCGCAAAGGTCGGCAGAGTCTTTTCTGGAAGCGATCAAATCATGTATTCCCATTAAAAAATTGGACGCGCTGATTCTGAACCATTCGGAGGAAGATCACAGCGGAGCGGTTGGCAGGCTTTTGGAAGAGTGCCCCGCGCTTGCTGTTTATTGTTCCCCCGCATGCCATGAAAGGCTGGCGGAGCAGTATCCGGATGCAAATCTTTGCTGGGTAAGAGATAGGGCCTCGATTGCCATCGGTTCGCTCCGGTTCCAGTTTTTTCACACGCCCGGCTTGCATTGGGAAGATAACATGGTGACCTATTTCGAAAATGAAAAGATTCTTTTTTCAAATGATTTATTTGGGCAGGCAATGGGGGCTGAGCCGCCGATAGATTCGTCATGCAATCAAAATGTGGTGCTTGCCGGAGCAAAGCAATATTTTGAAACCGTTTTTTCCGCTGCCACCACGGAGCAAAAGAATGTGATTTTTCCCATTTTATCTTTGGATATTTCTTTCGTTGCACCGGGACATGGCGTTGTTTTATCGGAGTATTGGGAGAACGTACGCGAATTTTATGAACAGGTGTGAAGTGAGGCGCAAA
>CAZQDA010000022.1:19974-33300 GCA_964592155.1 uncultured Christensenella sp. | reverse complement strand
ATTGCTACCACAGGATTTTGAGTCCAGCGCGTCTGCCAGTTCCACCACTTCGGCTCAAATTACCGACTCAAAAATAATAGCATATGCAACATCAAAAGTCAATCTGTCAAACCTGATTTCTTTATAATATTAAGCTGCCTTTCACGCCATGTTCATATGCCCTTCACAAACTCTGCCCATACTGGAATCATGCTATTTTAAATGATTCAAACGATTTCAGGAGGATTCCATGAGTAAGAAAAAACAAAAGTCAAAAAAGAAAAAGTGGATCATTATTTCCGCCGCGGCAGCTGTGGTTGTGCTGCTTGCCGTTCTTTTGCTTCCGCAGTTTATGCGCGCAGGCGCGAAAGCCGCGGATGCTACGGGCATGACAGCAGAGGTTTCTACAGGAACCATCGAAAGCACGGTTGTTGGTTCCGGCAATCTATCCTCTACCGGCACGACGGACATAAAACTTCCCGCAGACGTTACGATAGACTCTGTGGAGGTCGAAACCGGCGATACGGTTGCGGCGGGCGATACGCTTGCGACCCTTAACGCCGCATCTTTGCAAAGCGCAATTTCCGCGATGCAGGATGAGCTTGATTCCATCGATTCGCAAATCGACAGCGCAAAAGACGAAACCCAGCCAAACTATATCACATCTTCCCTGGGCGGGCGTGTAAAGCGTATTTTTGCCGCGGAGGGCGAAACAACCCAAGCAATTATTTCTCAAAACGGTTCGCTTATGACGCTTTCCATCGACGGAAAAATGAAAGTAAGCTTTGCGCCTTCGTCTGCTGATTCCCTTTCCTATGGCGACACCGTTGCGGTGACATTATCAGACGCAAGCACGGTGGAGGGTACCGTATCCGCGTTGTCTTCCTCCTCCTGCACGGTCACGCTTACAGATAACGGTCCTTCGTATGGCGAGAGCGTCAGCATCGCCGCTGAGGATGGCACAGCGCTGGGCAGCGGAACGCTCGAGATCAACACGCCAATTGAAGTTCTGGGTAAAAACGGCGTGATCAGCAGTGTAAATGTTTCTTTGAACGAAAGCATCAGCACCAGCACAAAATTAATGACGCTGACAGAAGCCGCCGCCTCTTCGGAATATGAATCCCTGCTTGCGCAGCGCGGCGAATATGAGAGGGCGCTTCGCCTTTTGCTCCATTATGCCCAGACAAACAGCATCACAGCGGATTCGTCCGGCATCATAACGGCTGTGTCCGCGTCAGGTTCTTCTTCCTCCGCGGATTCGTCCGGCACGGCAACCTCCTCCGCAACCCAGACTTCCTCCGCAACCAGAATGTCTGCACCCCTGTCTTCGGTAAGTGACGATGGAGATTCCGTTGTCCTGCTTTCCGCAACCAGTCCGGAGGAAAATAGCGGAGGCGCCCTGCTTTCTGATAACAGCGCAGCTATAAAGCCGATTGGCGGACCCATCGAGCTATTTGTCAATAATCCGGTAACCGAAAACACGCCACAAACCACAATTATGCCGGGAAGCGGCTATACAGGAAAAATCACATGGAATCCGGCTGATCCTAAATTTACAGGCGGTACGGTTTATACCGCAACAATAACGCTGACCGCAGAAGCGGGTTATTGCTTCTCCGCGGACGCTCAGCCAAGCGTAGCCGGCGCACAGGTTCAAAATATGGTTGTCAGCGCAGAAGCCGAGGGCAACTCCCTCACATTTGACGCGGTTTTCCCTGCGACCTCCGTTTCCAGCGCACAGAATCAGCCATCGGGCGAGGCTTCCTCTGAAAACAATACCGCACAGGCGCAAACGCCATCCGGTTACGCCGCAAGCGGCGGCTCCTCCGGCTTTTCCGGCAGCTCTGCGGGAGTGTCCTCCGGATCATCGGCAACGGTTAGCGCAACGTCCGTTTCCACCGCCTCCGGATCGGAAGACAGCGCATCCCTTTTGTCTACCGTTTTCACACTCCAGACAGGCAGCGCGGATACGCTTACCGTGAATATCGACGAGCTCGATATCCTGAGCGTGCAGTCCGGACAAACGGCAACCGTTGTGCTGGATGCCCTTCCCGATCAAACATTTGAGGGCACAGTGACCAAAATCTCAGACTCAGGCAATGTGCAATCCGGCGTGACCACCTACCCCGTTACAATTACGCTGACAGACAGCGCGGATTCCGGCATGAAAACAGGAATGAACGCGAACGCCACCATTTCCATCGCCACCAGCGAAAATGTTCTGCTGATCCCGCTTGACGCTTTGCAAGAGACGGGCGGCGAACAATTTGTATTCGTTGCGGATGGCTCAACCGGCGGGGACGGAATGCAGGGAGAACGCCGCACAGTGCAGACAGGGCTTTCCGACGGAACCAATGTGGAGATCATATCCGGTCTTTCCGAGGGCGAACAGATTATTTATACGAAGTCCACCTCCGGCGATTCTTCTGAGACAATGACATTCCCGGGCGGCAATATGCCGGGCGGCGGAATGCAAGGTGGCGGAGGACAAATGCCGGGTGGCGCTCCGCCAATGGGCTGAAAGGAGGCTTTCTCATGACTCAGATGATCCAAATGAAGGACGTTTCCAAAATATATGAAATTGGAAATGAGCAGCTCTATGCGCTGAACAAAGCAACGCTCCACATTGGCGAAGGCGAATTTGTGGCAATCATCGGCCCGTCCGGCAGCGGAAAATCCACCCTGATGAACATCATCGGCTGCCTCGACGTTGCCGACAGCGGCGAATATATTCTGGACGGTCAGCCCATCGAGGACTATTCGGAGGACGAGCTGACGCGCGTGCGCAATTTTAAGATTGGATTTGTATTTCAGAATTTCAATCTATTGAATAAAAATAATGCCCTTGAAAACGTGGAGCTTCCCCTGCTCTATCAGGGAATCCCCCGCAAGGAGGCAAGGCAACGCGCCAAGGACGCGCTTAATCGGATGGGGCTTTCCCAGAGGATGTACCACAAACCAACCGAGCTTTCCGGCGGACAGCAACAGCGCGTGGCCATTGCCCGCGCGCTGGTCACATCGCCCGCGCTGATCCTCGCGGACGAACCAACCGGAAACCTTGATCACAAAACCGGCGCGGAAATCCTGCAGCTTTTTTCAGAATTGCATGCGGCAGGACATACCATCGTCCTGATTACGCACGACAACGGTATCGCACAGCAGGCGCAGCGATGTATCCGCATTTTGGATGGTCGGGTAACGGAGGATATTACAGCATGATCATAGAATCTTTTCGCATGGCATTTTCATCTGTATGGTCAAATAAAATGCGCTCGTTTTTGACCATGCTTGGCATTATCATTGGCATTATGGCGGTAGTGGTATTGGTTTCCATCGTCAGCAGCGCCACCAGCTCTGTGACGGAAAGCCTGCAAACGCTAGGCGCGGACAAGCTGTCTGTTTCCATCACCAGCTCTCGCTACCAGCCGCTGACCTTAAGCGATATAAACGCGCTGCCGGAAGAATATGAGAGTATTTCCCTTTCCGCGCCCACCATCACACAAAGCGCGACAGTCAAGGCGGGCGATATTTCCACCTCCTCGTCCATCATTGGCACCACCTCTTCTTACGCGGACGTCAACAGCCTTTCCGTGCAATCAGGAAGATTTTTAAAATCCCCTGACATAGAAAATAATTCCGCCGTGGCGGTGGTCGGAACCGATGTAGCGGACGACCTTTTTGGACGCACGGATATTGTTGGTGAGACGATTTCTGTTGACGGGCGCAGTTTTCTTGTTATAGGAATGCTTGAAGACGCGGGCGAATCCCTGATGGGCTCGGAAAACAGCAACGTGATCATCCCCTACACCACCGCGCAAAGGATGTTTTACGTATCAGGCGTGACCTCTTTTACCATTACGGCGCAAAGCTCTGAGCTGGTCGATCAGGCGGAAACAGACCTGACTTCGTCACTGATGGCGCATTTTAAGGATGAGGACGCGTTTTCCATCATGAACCAATCCTCCATATTGGAGTCTATGGATTCCATCACCAACACAATGTCTCTGATGTTTGGCGGCATCGCGGGGATTTCCCTGCTGGTGGGCGGCATCGGCATCATGAACATTATGCTTGTATCTGTTGCGGAGCGCACGCGGGAAATTGGCATCCGCAAGGCAATCGGCGCAGGAAGAAAGCGCATCCTGCTGCAATTTCTCATCGAGTCTCTTGTGGTGAGCACCATAGGAGGACTGATCGGCCTTGCCGCCTCCTGGGGGTTGCTTGCCGTTCTTTCCGCCGCGCTCGGCACAAGCTATGCGATGTCCGGAAACATCGCCATACTGGCTGTCGCTTTTTCTATGGCCATTGGCATCATCTTCGGCATCAATCCCGCAAACAAAGCCGCAAAAATGCCGCCCATCGAGGCGCTGCGCACAGAATAAAGCGCCGCAATGACTCACACAAAATAAAAATTGGTATCCCACGCAGGAAGACAGGGA
This sequence comes from uncultured Christensenella sp., assembly GCA_964592155.1. Taxonomy (GTDB): domain Bacteria; phylum Bacillota; class Clostridia; order Christensenellales; family Christensenellaceae; genus Christensenella. Next base: position 28,882 of record CAZQDA010000022.1, on the reverse strand, counting down.
TAGTGCCGCAAATATACTTTGTAATCTTTACGCAACTGCGCAATCAAAAGCGGAATTGCGTAAAGGTCTTCATTGCGGTGATAAGCCGAGACAAGCAGCCTTGGCTTTTGCTCTTTGATGATTTGCCTTGTTCCATTAAGCGCCTTAAGCTCCTGCCCTTCCACATCGAACTTGATATAAGAGACGTTCTGTGTGCCGAGCAAGTGATCAAGGCTGTCGGCCTTTGTCATTTCTCCCGCCTCACAGACGGCGGAATTTCGACCCGCACGCTGCCCAAATGCGATCTCGCCCGTAGTTTGATACGCCGCCAAGTGAAACAGACTTATGTTTTCAAGCGTTTCCGTATTTTTTTGCAGCTTTCTAAAATTTTTCTCGTCCGGCTCAACCGCGTAAATATGGCGATATGCTTTGACGTGCCCCAAAAATTCGCGCACCGTGTCTCCTGTATATGCCCCCACATCCACATAGCTTTCCTCATTCGTAAGCTGCAGAATTTCCTGATATACGGAATCGATACTGCATTCGCAATCAAATAAATAAGCGGGTTTTCCGCTGATTTTGTAGTCCAGCATATTCCGAAACGTTCTTCTCGATAACTCGTCTTCCAGTGATTCGTAAACCGCTTCCAACTCTTTTCTGTGCTCCGCTAAAAAAGAGTCGTCAAACACAGCGCCTCCAACCACCGGGACATCAGGAATATAAAGTTCCTGCTCCCCCGCGATCATCTTCACGCGGCTGATCACATCCGCACGCTGCGTCCCAAAGGCGACAAGCACCACCATTTGCGAAAATTCCCGTCTGGCATTCTCATAATTCATTACAGGTAATCCGCGAAACTGCTGTCCCCTGCAAAATTCATCGCTCGCAAATACGCCTGCGGCGCCTAAGCCCCGCCGCGCAAGCTCGTCCAGAATTTTATCCGCGCCGTTTCCCATACCATAAAGAACCACGGGCTTATCCGTCTGTTTTAACCGATCCCATAAAGAGATTGTTTCTTTTAAGTCCATAAATATCCTCTGCTAAAATAATATGACTATTTTAGCATATATCCTTATTTTATGGTATACTGTATAGACTTGGGTAAAAATCAGAAATTGGAGTTAATTCATGATAACAGTTAGTAATTTAAGTTTAAATTTTAGCGGAACAAATTTATTTTCAGGCGTAAACCTGAAATTTACGCCGGGCAACTGCTACGGCATCATCGGAGCAAACGGCGCGGGCAAGTCCACCTTTCTGCGGATTTTGTCAGGAGACCTTGATTCTACCTCCGGAGACGTACACATTCAGGAAAACGCAAGAATGTCCGTTTTAAAGCAGGATCACTTTGCGTACAACGATTTCACAGTGCTTGACACCATCATCATGGGAAATCCGCGCCTTGCGGAAATTTCCAAAGAAAAGGATGAGATTTACGCAAAGCCTGATTTTTCTGACGCGGACGGCATTCGCGCGGGCGAGCTGGAGGCCGAATTTGCGGAACTCGATGGCTGGGAATCGGAATCCAACGCTTCCAAGCTGATTCAGGGTCTTGGGCTTTCCGAGGACATTTTATATCAGGCTATGTCTTCCCTGCCGGACAATGAAAAAATCAAGGTACTCCTCGCACAGGCATTATTTGGAAAGCCTGATATCATCCTGCTGGACGAACCTACCAACCATTTGGACGTTGCAAGCGTTCACTGGCTGGAGGATTTTCTGCTCGATTACGAGGGCACGCTTATCATCGTTTCCCATGACCGCCATTTTCTCAATACGGTGTGTACGCACATGGTGGATATCGATTATGGAAAAATCAAAATGTATGTGGGCAACTATGAGTTCTGGTATGAATCCAGTCAGCTGATTCAGAAGATGCTCAAGGAGCAAAACAAAAAGAGCGAAGAAAAGGCAAAGGAATTGCAAGCCTTTATCCAGCGCTTTTCCGCCAACAAATCCAAATCCCGTCAGGCAACCTCGCGTAAAAAGCTTTTGGAGAAGCTTGAATTTGAAGAAATGCCCGCTTCCTCGCGCCGATATCCGTTTGTTGGGTTTTCACCGGATCGCGAAATCGGCAAAGAGGTGTTGACTGTGGAGAATCTCTCCAAGACGATTGACGGCGAAAAGGTGTTAAATAACGTCAGCTTCACCATGGGACGCGAAGATAAAATCGCCTTTCTGGGCGATACAGAAGTGGCCGCAACCACCCTGTTCCAGATTTTGATGGGAGAAATACAGCCGGATGAGGGAACGTTCAAATGGGGTGGTACCACATCCCAGTCTTATTTTCCCAAAGATAATTCCGCCTTTTTTGACGGCTGTGATCTGAATATCTTAGACTGGCTGCGCCAGTATTCCAAAGACACGACAGAAACCTATTTGCGCGGATTTTGCGGCAGAATGCTCTTCTCCGGCGAGGATGTGTTCAAAAAGGTGGATGTACTCTCCGGCGGCGAAAAGGTGCGTTGTATGCTCTCGCGTATGATGATGTTCGGCTCCAACGTGCTCGTTTTAGACCAGCCGACGAACCATCTGGATCTCGAATCCATCACGGCGGTCAACAACGGCCTTACAGACTTTAAAGGCGCAGTGCTCTTTGCCTCGCACGACCACGAATTTATTGACACCATCGCAAACCGCATCATACGCTTTACGCCGGATGGAATCATCGATAAACAAGGAACTTATGAAGAGTTTATCGATCAATACGGCGGTAATATTTATTAGTTTTACCTGCAATCGAAAAGGCTGCCCCCGAATTTTTCTGAGGCAGCCTTTTTTATGCTTTTTATTTTATTTTGCAGCTTTGACCATTTTTCTTGCCGCAAACGCCGCACCCGCGATTCCAAGGATCATGATGGTCCAAAGAAGCGCATCGCTTGCGCCGTTATCTGAGGTTTTCGGCGAAGAGGTCACCGTTTTCTCCGACGTCTTATTTGTTTCCGCCTGCTGCTGCGCCATTTGTGCCGCCTGCTCGGGGTCTACGCCGCGCTGGATCAACGCCACATAGTAGGAAAACAGCCCGACATCATCCACCCATGCATTCCATGAACCGTCTGTTTCATCGTAGACAGCATCATACAAGCCATACCATTCGTTGCCCGTCTCATCAACCCAGTTCTGCCACAGCTGAACGACGTCGTAGGAATTAATCGTGGAATCCCAGAAAACAAAAAGCCCAGGCTCTGAAACAGGCTCTGAACCCACAATGTTTCCATTTTCGTCATATATGTTCTGTTCAACCACCGCCGATGAAATCATCTGGGATTCGTCAGCCTTGATCGCATCCGGATCATCCACCGTGGAATCGAGCGCAGCCTGCTCGAGTTCATCCTGCAAGAGATAATCATCCGGATCATAGGTAACTGATTTTCCTAATTCATCAACCGGAATTACTGTTTCCGGATTATCCGGATTTTCCTCATAGATGTCAAATTCCGTTCCATCCAAGCCTTCCGTCGGAGCCGCAAGTGCCGGTGCGGCAAAAGAGAGCACAAGTGCCAGAACTACTACAAATACCACTAATTTTTTCATGTCTTCATTATCCCCTTTATTTTTGTCCGTTGATCACGGATTATAGTGCAATTGAAACCAGTCTTACCTTTCACGGCTTAACAAAAACTGCCTGCACAATAAAGCGCTTCTCATCCTCGCCCCGTACGCAGGTGGAGAGTGTGAGCAGAGAATCCTTGACTGAGATATTCCCCATATCAATCAAGGCGCCGTCTTGCTCCTGTTTTGCAGCAATTTCATCCAGAAACTCCTGATATACAGCCGGGTTTCTCAAATTCTTTTGATACAGAAGATGTTCGTCACTCGTTTCGTAAACCGCGCATATTTTGTAATCAAGCTGCCCCTGCGGCGTATATAGCTTGATTACCGGATGCTCTTTCAAAAACGCCGGATCACTGAATGCGTGCAGCCCTGCAAACATGGTGCCGTCCTTCATGTTATGCCCATAAAGGATGCTGACAGGGTCTTCCAGCTTTAAGTCGCAGGCCGCGTCCAGAAAAATCGCCCCATGCGCACTCTCCTGCCCCTGAAAGTCGTAGTCCAGATAATGTTCGTTATCCGTTGTCGTTACAACAGGATAATCGATCTGCGTGCCCGGAATTTCGATCCATGCGATCACATCCGCATTCTGCTCCTGCAGCTTGGCAAAATCAATAGCACGTTCGTTTTCCTTTTTCTCCTTGCGATAGTCAGGATCTTTTTTATCTGATGGTTCCGGCGTTTGCGATGCAGAAGGCTCGCTTGTTTTTGAAGGAGACGGCGCGGCGCTGGCAGTCGGCGCTGACGCAAACTGATTTGCTTCTTCCAGCCTGCTTCGCTCTTCTCTTGCTTGGGTCAGCAAAAAAACGCACACAACCACAATCACAACACAGGCGGCCACAATCGCTGCCCACAAGAAAATTCTCTTCTTTTTCCGTTGAGCCGGTGTTTCCTGCTTTTGCTGCTCTAAACCTGCGTCGTCCCGCTGATCATGATGTTTCATGCTGTCCTCAAAAACCACAAAAAATTTTTATACGGAATAAAATCATCAATGCCGGACTTTGATTTATGTCGAAATGAGATTGTGAGTAAGTATTTTATTCGTCCGGTATAGTATCATTTTATGCCTGTTTCACGGCAAAGTCAAGCACTCTTCTTCTCTTGCACTTACCATCATTTCTTTTCAAACTGGCTGTTGTAAAGCGTTGCATAAAAACCGTTTTTCTCCATCAGCGCCCGATGCGTGCCCTGCTCTACGATGCTTCCCCCGTTCATCACAAGAATGCAGTCCGCCTCACGAATGGTGGACAGCCGGTGTGCCACCACAAAGCTCGTGCGCCCCTCCATCAGCTTTAAAAAGGCCTTTTGGATTTGCATCTCCGTGCGCGTATCGATACTGCTCGTCGCCTCATCCAGAATCAACATGGGTGGCTTTGTGAGCATTATGCGCGCAATGCACAAAAGCTGCTTTTGACCCTGCGAAAGATTTCCGCCGTCCTCTGAAAGGATCGTATCGTACCCGTCTTTTAAGCGCACGATAAAGCTGTGCGCATGTGCGGCTTTTGCCGCCGCAACCACTTCCTCCCGCGTTGCGTCTTCTTTGCCATATGCGATGTTGTCTTTCACGCTTCCGGCAAACAACCAGGTTTCCTGCAGCACCATACCATACAACCCCCGCATGGAATTGCGCGTCATTGCTTTGATATCAATGCCATCAATACAAATCTTGCCTTGATCCACATCGTAAAAGCGCATCAACAGATTGATCATAGTCGTTTTTCCGCTGCCTGTCGGACCGACAATTGCAATGCGCTGACCGGACTTAGCGCATACGGTAAGCCCTTCGATCAACTTCCTGTCCGGCGTATAGGAAAAGGACACATTCTCCATGCTGACATTTCCCTTGCTGCCTTCCATCACCACCGCCTGCGGTTCGTCCGGCGGCTCCACAGGCTCATCCAGCACTTCAAACACGCGCCGCGCCGACGCGAACGCGGTTTGCAGCTCCGTCACCACTCCCGAAATCTCATTAAATGGTTTGGTGTATTGGTTTGCATAGATCAAAAAGCTGCTGAGCTGACCAATTGAAATCCCCCCGCTAATAGCTGATAGAGCGCCCGTAATGCCCACCGCAGCATAGACGATCGCATTGACAAACCGTGTGCTGGGATTGGTAAGCGAGGACGCAAACTGCGATTTTACACCGCTCGTATAGAGCCTGTTATTGATTTCTTCAAAGGTTTGCTGCGCCTTTTTCTCATAACGAAACATTTTGACGATTTTCTGGTTTCCCACCATTTCTTCCACATAGCCGGACAGCTCGCCGCGCACCTGCGCCTGTTCCCTGAACAGATGAAATGATTTCCTCGCGATGAACCCCGCCACAAAAAGCGATAAAGGCGTGATGCATACCACCGCAAGCGTAATCCCCACATTAATGGAAAGCATAAATACCAGTGTTCCGATTATGGTAATCACACCTGTAAAAAGCTGGGCAAACCCCTGCAATAGGCCATCCGAGATCAAATCGATGTCGTTTACCACACGGCTGATGAGGTCTCCGTGCGGGTGAGCGTCAATGTATCTGAGCGGCACATCCTTTAATTTATCAAACACTGCCACGCGCAAATCCCGCACAGCACAGTAGGTCACGCGGTTTGTACACCGCGTCATCATCCACTGGAATAAGGCGGACAGCCCGACTGCAAGGCCAATGGTCATCAAAACCGGAACCACGCCTTCCAAATTCACGTTACCCGGTCCCACAATCAAATCCACCGCGTTTCCGATGAGTACGGGAGACCAAAGGGACATTGCCACGCTCACAACCGCACTCAAAAGCGCCAAAAGCAAATATCCCTTGTATGGCGATAGGAAGCCCAGCAAACGCTTGATTACCGTCTTGTTCATTTGCGTCCTGCCTCCTTTTCACTGAGCTGGGACAGGCAAATCTCGCGATATACCTCGTTTGTTTCAAATAAATCGTCGTGCGTGCCGATCCCCACCACCGCACCATCATCGAGCACAATAATTGTATCCGCATTTTTGAGCGTCGTCGCGCGCTGGGACACCATAATCACAGTAATATCTTTGCCATATTCCTGAATTGCTTTGCGCAGCGCAGCATCCGTCGCAAAATCAAGCGCCGATGCGCTGTCGTCCAAAATCAAAATTTCCGGATCTCCCACCAGAGCGCGCGCAATGGTAAGACGCTGTTTCTGCCCGCCTGAAAAATTCTTGCCTCCCTGCATAATGATTGTGTCGAGCCTGTCGGGGAGTTTTTCCACAAATTCATACGCCTGCGCCACTTTGAGCGCGTGCCATATCTGTTCATCGCTCGCCCGTTCGTCCCGCCACAGCATATTTTCGCGGATGGTTCCTGTAAACAGCACGGCGTTTTGCGGCACCATGCCAATTTTTCCGCGCAGCTGTGCAAAGGGATATTCCTTCACATCTATGCCATCTACCAAGACCGATCCTTTTGTCGCATCATAAAGGCGCGCAATGAGGTTTACAAGCGTCGACTTGCCCGCGCCTGTGCCGCCGATCACGCCGATGGTTTGTCCCGGCATCATTTTTACAGAAACATCAATCAGTTCGTCCTCTCCCCCTCCATAGGCAAGCGAGACATCCTTAAATTCTATCTTGGGCGTTTGCGCCGATACGGCAGGCTTTTTTTCAGTATTCCCTTTGTCATGAAGGCTCGCCTCCAGTTCCAAAACCTCGTTGACCCTTGCTGCGGAGGCTGAGGCCTTCGTAAAAATCACAACCAGATTTGCCACCACAATCAGCGCGAGTAAAATTTGCGTCATGTATTGTACCAGAGCCACGATTTGCCCTTGCTCCAGCATGTTTGCATTAACGGCAATGCCTCCAAACCACACGATTGCAATGATTCCCAGATTCACAATCAGGTAGGTGAGCGGGTTTAAAAGCGCGGATATCTTCCCCACGCGAATGGCAGCGTCCTGCAAATCGTCCGTGGCCTCTCCAAACTCTTTCTGCTCCTTTTTTTGCCTGGAAAAAGCGCGAATTACACGCACACCCGAAAGATTTTCCCTCGTTTTAAGGGAAATACGGTCAAGCAGCTTTTGAATCGCTTTATAAAAAGGCACAGATTTGGTCATAATCAGGTACAAAACCGCCGCGATGCCCGCCGCCGCGATCACAAAAATAATCGACAGCTTTAAATCGATGAGCATTGCCATCACGGTCGCGCCAACCACCAAAAACGGCGCGCGGATCACCAGACGGATGAGCATTGCCACCGCCACCTGCAGTTGGTTCACATCGTTCGTTATGCGGGTGATCAGCGACGGAGTTCCGATCCCGTCAATTTCCGCATGGGAAAATTCATTGATATGCGCGAACATCCTGTTTCTAAGGTCAGTTCCAAAGCCCTGCGAAGCTTTGGCTGCAAAATACTGGCACACGAAAGCGCATAAAAGGCCAATCGCGGCGATCAGAACCATCACCCCCCCCATGCGCAGCACATACTCCTGATCGTTTCCCTTGATTCCAATATCTATGATGTTTGCCATAATCAAAGGCGCTATCAGCTCCAAAACCGCTTCCGTCAGCTTGAAAACCGGTCCCAAAATCACTTCTTTTTTATAACTTTTTAAATAAACCGCCAGTTTCCACATAATGCCGTTTCCTTCTTGTGATACCATTATCTTAGCATATTTATGCCATTTGCGTAACATCTTTCTTCCCTGTCCGCTTTGCCCCAAAAATATGCTGTCCCGGAAATAAATTTTACCATATTACTAATGTATTATTTTGCAGCAGCCATAAACAAATGAAAAAATTTAGTTTGATATATATTTAACAATATGTAAAACTTAAGGTGAAAACAGTATTTTACGCTAATTTAAGGGTATCTATATATTATAAAATATTTGTTCGAAAGGAAGTAATTTTTATGGCTAGATTTACATTACCACGCGATCTTTACTTCGGGCCGGATGCAATTGAAGAGCTCTCCTGCCTGAAAGGCTATAAGAAAGCGATTATTATTACCGGCGGCTCCTCTATGCAAAAATTCGGATTCCTTACCAAACTGGAAAATGTGCTGCATGAGGCGGGCCTTGAAACCAAGCTGTTCGAGGGCGTAGAACCCGATCCCTCTGTGGAGACCGTATACCGCGGCGCGCAGGCAATGCGCGAATTTGAGCCGGACGTAATCGTTTCGATTGGCGGCGGTTCCCCTATCGATGCGGCAAAAGCAATGTGGGTATTTTATGAATATCCGGAAAAAACCTTTGACGACATCAAAAATCCGTTTACCATGCCCAAGCTTCGTAAAAAGGCTATTTTCGTAGCGATCCCGTCCACTTCGGGCACCGCGACAGAAGTGACGGCTTTTTCTGTCATCACCGACTATCAGACACTGATCAAATATCCTCTGGCTGACTTTGAAATCACCCCTGATATC
>CAZQDA010000022.1:0-19874 GCA_964592155.1 uncultured Christensenella sp. | reverse complement strand
TGATCAAATATCCTCTGGCTGACTTTGAAATCACCCCTGATATCGCGATCCTAGACAGCAAGCTTCCTCTGACAATGCCAAGGTCCCTCACCGCAGATACGGGCATGGATGCTCTCACCCATGCCATTGAAGCCTATGTCGCAGCGCTCCACAGCCCTTTCTCGGATGCGCTTGCCCTAAAAGCGATTCAAATGATTTACGAAAACATCATTGCTTCCATGGATGGAAATGAGCAAGCAAGGGGAAATATGCACATTGCGCAATGCATGGCGGGCATGGCGTTTTCGAACGCCCTGCTGGGCATTGCACATTCCCTCGCGCACAAAACAGGCGCACAGTTTGACATTCCGCACGGACGCTGCAACGCAATCCTGCTGCCGTTTGTCATTGAGTACAACGCTGCCGTTTGCGGCGGTAGAATCGCAGACATTGCGCGCGCGTTGGGGCTTTCCGGCGCGACAGAAAAACAGCTTATAAATTCGCTTGTCGACGCGATCAAGCAGTTGAATCAAAAACTGGGAATCAAGCAGAGCTATCAGGAAAACGGCGTATCCGAAGAGGATTATCTGAAAGTTGCCGATTTCATTGCTGAAAACGCAACTGCTGATCCCTGCACGGGAAGCAACCCGCGCGAAACCGACGTTGCGTCTATGCGAAAAGTGTTAGACTGCGCGTTTTATGGCAGAGATGTAGAATTTTAATCTATTTCCTTACTATAGTAAAAAGCCGCTCATTCTTCGGAATGAACGGCTTTTTGCTTGCTTTTTTATTATTTTTTCGGCAGATTGCGGCTGCCCGGCTTTACAAGCGGCGCACCTGTTTTGCAGATTGGGCACTCTTCCGGTTCATAGGAAAGCACCTCCATGGGAAGCACCGCGCGGAACGGCACGCCAAAATCCACCTTTCCGTCGCTTCTGTCCACAACGCTGCCCACGGCTACAACTTCCGCCCCCAGCTCTTTCAAAAGTGCAATGACCTCCTTGACCGATCCGCCAGTGGTCACCACGTCCTCTGTCACCAGAATTTTAGCGCCCTGCGGCACTTCAAACCCACGGCGCAATGTCATCGTTCCATTCTCGCGCTCCGCAAAGATGTTTTTCACGCCCAGTTGACGCGACATTTCATAAGCCATAATGATCCCGCCGATTGCAGGCCCGACCACGAGGTCGATCTGCATGTCCGAAAACTGCTCCGCAAGCTGTTTGCAGATTTTTTCTGAAACATCCGGATATTGAAACAGCTTCGCACACTGCATATACTTATCGGAATGTCTGCCTGAGGTCAATAAAAAGTGGCCTTCCAGCATTACTTCTTTTTCTTTGAAAACCGCAATGATTTCTTCTCTTGTCATCATAACAACTCTTTCCTTTCCCTGCTTAGAGACACAACGAGCCTGTCAGCTCTGTGATTTTATTAAGCTTTTGTTCCTGCGCAAAGCGCTCGAGCGCGTCCAAAACGTCTGCCGACGCAGAAGGACTGCGCATGGTGGCGGTTCCCACCATCACCGCATCCGCGCCCGCAATCATAAATTCGGCCGCATCTTCCCCATCCATAATGCCGCCCATTCCAATCACCGGAAGCCCAAGCTTTGCCTGATAAACCTCCCACACCATGCGCAACGCCACCGGTTTGATGGCAGGACCGGAAAGCCCGCCCGTCATGTTTGCAAGCACCGGCCTTTTGGTTTTGGCATTGATTGCCATTCCTGTGATGGTGTTGATGAGTGAAAGCACATCCGCACCACCGTCGGCTGCTGCCTTTGCCATGTCCGCAATCTTGGTTACATTCGGCGTGAGCTTTACAATCAAAGGCTTTTTACTGACCTTTTTGACTTCTTCCACCACACCGCGCAGTGTTGCGGCATCCGTACCGAAGTTTACACCGCCATGTTTTACGTTAGGACATGAGACATTGACTTCATAAAGCTCGATATTTGTATCGTTGAGGCGCTCCGCGACATAAACATAATCTTCCACACACGCGCCCGCGATATTCGCTATTTTCACCGTATCAAGCTTTTGTATCCTTGGATAAATTGTCTTTAAAAACTCATCCACACCCGGGTTTTGCAGCCCCACCGAATTGAGGACCCCGCTCGCCGTTTCCGCGATGCGCACCGGCGGATTCCCCAGCCGCGCCTCTTTTGTCAGCGCTTTGAGCGCAATTGCGCCCAACCTTGCCACATCCATATGCAGCCCATATTCTTCTGCAAACCCAAACGTGCCGGAAGCCGTAATCACCGGATTTTTCAGCTCCACTCCCGCAATGTTTACTTTCATATCAGTCATAAAGCGCGTCCACCTCCCTGATGTCAAAGACCGGCCCCTGCGTACAAACCTTTTTATATTCGCCGCCTATTTTGCACACGCATGTCGCGCATCCGCCCGTGCCGCAGCCCATATGCTGCTCCATGGAAACGAATGCCGGCACGTCTCCGATTACCTTGGCAAGCGATTTGAAGAACATCAGCGGTCCGCACGCAAGGATGACATCCGGCCTGTTTTCTTCCAGCTGCTCCGCCAATAAATTCGTGCAAAAGCCGCCCACTCCAAAGGTGCCGTCATCCGTCGCGACATGCGCTGCGGAAAACGCCTCAAAATCCTGAACCTGATAGACACAGTCTTTGGAGCGGTATCCCAGAAAGGAAGAGTATTCCCTGTCCGGATATTTACACACCAGCGATTTTAAAGGAGCGATTCCGATTCCGCCGCCAATCAGCCAGACCTTTTTCATATCGTCTTTGAGCATGAAGCCGTTTCCCATGGGCATTAAAACGTCAAGCGTATCCCCCGCGCGCACAAGCGACAGCAATTTTGTACCTTTGCCGATGGCGTTATAGGCAAGATGTACCTCTTTTTTTTCATAATCCACAAAATTGATGCTGATCGGCCTTCTTAACAAAAGCTCCTTTGCATGCGGGATTTCAATATGCGCAAACTGTCCCGGCCTGTAATATTTAAGCATCTCATCCTGACAGGTGAGCTTCAGCAAAAATGTGTTGCGCGCTATGAGGTCGTTTGACAAAACCTTTTCCGTAAAATGTTTTTTGATCATATCCTTTTATTCCTGTCTATTATTTCCATAAATTCATCGAACAGATAGGCCGTATCTTCCGGCCCCGGCGCCGCCTCCGGATGAAACTGCACCGTGAACATCGGATAGCCGATATACTTCACACCCTCGATGGTCTGGTCATTCCAGTTTTTGTGAGACACCACCGCGCACGCAGGCAACGAACGGCTCATGATCGTATATCCATGGTTCTGGGATGTGATATATACTTTGTTTTTCTGCATATCTTTCACAGGATGATTGGAGCCCCTGTGCCCATATTTCAGCTTTTCCGTCTCCGCTCCCATGGCAAGCGCCACAAGCTGGTGCCCCAGACAGATTCCAAAAATAGGAAGCTTGCCGATCAGTTCTTTTAAATTTTCAATGATTTGTGTATTGACCTTGGGGTCTCCCGGACCGTTCGTGAGCATCAGCCCGTCAAAATTTCCTTTCAGGATTTCCGCAGGGTCTGTCAGCGCCGGAAAAACCGTGAGCGCACAATCCCGCTTCTCGAGACTGCGCAAAATATTCCGCTTGAGTCCGAAATCGAGTACAGCAAGCCTGCGCGAGCCCCCGCAGTATTGGTAAATCGTCTCGCAGGTCATCGCCTCCACAGGCTTTTCAAACTCATACACCTGCATTTCTTCAATCTGACGCGCGGACGGCGGCACCTGCGTAATGATGCCGTGCATTGTCCCCTTGTCCCTTATTTTTCTTGTCAGCTCGCGTGTGTCGATGCCCGCAAGCCCGACCACATCATAACGCTCCAAATATTCCTGAAGCGTCTCCCTGCAATTCCAGTTGGACGGCTCCACGCACATCTCACGCATGACAAACGCGCGCACATTCGGCCTTGCCGATTCCGAAATCTGTTCATCGATTCCATAATTTCCAATCAGCGGATACGTCATCGTAACGATTTGCCCGCAATAGGACGGGTCTGTCAGCACCTCCTGATATCCCGTCATTCCGGTGTTGAACACCACTTCTCCCATAATATCAATCTTCGCTCCAAAGGATTCCCCTTTGAAAATCGTACCGTCTTCCAGTGTCAGATACGCCATTCGTTTCTACCCCTCATTCGTAAGCAATTCCGTTTTTATCAAAGGTATCGAGAATATCCCTTTGCATCGCGAGCGTGGCTTCACGCGCGGCGATGTCAAACGGCATCCCCTTATATTTTTCATCCTGATACGCCGTTAAAATCGCGCGGGAGTTATTGACGATCCCGCCGAGCCCCTGTTTGTCAAAATTAGGCACAAGCCCCTGCGCGCTGCCTCCCTGCGCTCCATAGCCCGGGATCAGCACAAAAATGTGTGGATGCGTTTCCCTGATCTTCTCCGCCTGCTCAGGGTATGTCGCTCCAATCACCGCGCCCACATCCGAATATCCATACTTTCCGACGCATTCCTTGCCCCACTCGGTCACATAATCCGCCATGCGCTCGTAGATTGTTTTACCCTCCAGCTCAAGATCCTGAATTTCTCCGGAGCTTTGATTGGAGGTCTTTACCAGCACAAAAATTCCCTTATCATATTTTTTGCAGTCCTCCACAAACGGCGCAATCCCGTCTGTTCCCAGATAGCCGTTCACTGTCGCAAAATCCGCGTCAAACACAGGAATTTCTTCCGCGCCGATTTTTGTCCGTCCCAGATACGCGCTGGAATAAGCCGTCGCCGTTGCACCGATGTCATTGCGCTTGACATCGGCAATCACAACAAGCCCTGCATTTTTCGCATAGACAATCGTATCACGAAACGCCTTCATTCCCTCGCATCCATACATTTCATAATAAGCCGCCTGCACCTTGACCGCCGGCACAATGTCCGCAATCGCGTCCACAAGCGCGCAATTATACTGAAAAATATTGGCCGCCGCATATTGGAGCGTATCCATGGAATATTCGTGGGATAAAAAATCCTGTGGAATATAATCGAATTTGGTATCAAGCCCCACGCAAATCGGGCTCATCTTGGTTTTGATTCCCTCAATCAGCTTGTCTATCATAGGTTATGGTCCCTTTCCTGATCGTATAATAAACGCGTCCCGTAAGCTCCATGCCCAAGAACGGACTGTTTTTCGCTTTGGAAATAATTTCTTCTTCATTATACACAAAATTCTCATGAATGTCGCATATTGTAATGTCCGCGGACACATTTTTTTGAATCACTCCGCCTTTTCTCCCAAGCAAATCGTGCGGTGTTTTGCTCATCAGCCTCGCAATATCAGGAAGACTGATTATGCCTGTCTTAAGAAGATTCGTCACCGTAAGCGCAAATGCCGTTTCAAAGCCGATCATGCCAAATGGCGCTTTCTCAATCTCCTGCGCTTTTTCTTCCTCGCTGTGCGGCGCATGGTCTGTTGCGATTGCATCAATCGTTCCATCCGCAATGCCCTGCCTGATCGCAAGAAGATCGGTTTGCTCGCGCAGCGGCGGATTCACTTTCGCGTTTGAATTTCGATTTGCAATCATCTCATCCGTGATGGAGTAATAATGCGGTCCTGTCTCGCAGGTCACCGGCACACCCCGCTGCCTAGCGCGCCGTATCAGCTCCACGCTGCCCGCTGTGGAAACATGGCAAATATGGATTGGCGCTTTGAGCTTCTCCGCGTAAAAAATGTCCCGCGCGGTCATGCTTTCTTCCACCGCACGCACGATTCCGGCAATCCCTGCTTTTTTTGCATGTTCGCCGTCGTGCACCACGCCCGCCCCGCGCAGCTCAAGATCCTCCTCGTGCAGCATAAGCATAGTATGCAGCTCTTTTGCCCGCTCCATGGCAGACAAAATAACAGCGTCCTCCGCAACCGGCATTCCGTCATCCGAAAAAGCAACTGCGCCCGCCGCTTTCAGTTTTTTGAAATCGCTCAGTTTATTTCCCTGCATTCCGCTGGTAATACAGGCCACGGGCAGTACGTCCGCATATCCTTGCTGCTCCGCCTTTTCTATGATATATTGCACAACCTCCGGCGTATCGATGACGGGCTTTGTGTTTGGCATGCAGCAAACGGCAACAAAGCCGCCTGCGGCGGCTGCCCTTGTTCCACTGACGATGTCTTCCTTGTGGGTAAATCCCGGATCGCGCAGATGGCTGTGCAGGTCTAAAAAGCCGGGGAACGCGAAACGCCCTGTTCCATCGATTTCCCTGTCTGCCTGCGTGTCAATCCCCGCTTCGATTTCCACAATTTTCCCATCACGGATCAGGATATCCACATCCGGCCGCAATCCGTCCGCATTTACAATTGTAATATTTTTAATTCGTATGGTCATTTTTTTCCTTTATTGATCCGACGGGCGGAGAGTCTCCGCCCGTCGGATCAGATACTAGATGTTTTTCGGCAGAACCAGATTCAATATGATTCCTGCAAGCGCCGAGAGAAAAATATTCGAAAGCGTGAAGCTTTCCGAAAACTGGATGCCTCCCTGCAATCCGAGGCCGATCACCAGCATCAGTGATACGATGATCAGGTTTCGGCTGTGCGAAAAGTCAAGGTTTGCCTCCGCAAGCGTCCGCAGGCCGATCGTTGCAATCATACCAAACAGCATGATCGACACGCCACCCATAACCGCGCCCGGAATCGAGCCGAGGAACGCGGTAAAAACACCAAAGAAGCTAATGATAATCGCAAACACAGCAGCCATGCGCAGCGTCGCCGGATTGTAGTTTTTCGTCACCGCCAGCACGCCCGTGTTCTCACCGTAGGTCGTATTGGCAGGACCGCCGAGGAAACCCGCAACCATTGTCGCAATTCCGTCGCCCATGAGCGTCCGGTGCAGGCCTGGATCTTCCAGAAAATTCTTTCCCACTACCGCGCCGTTTGTGGTAATGTCACCAATGTGCTCCATAAAGGTTACGATGGCAACCGGTGCAATCACAGCGATGGAGGTCAGCACCCCGCTTGCCTGCAGTTCATGCGTGAAAAAGAAGTTAAACGCCGGAACCTGAAATCCAAGGTTTGCACCATTCTGGAATCCGGAAAAATCCACCTGTCCCATCAACGCCGCGCAGGTGTAACCCACCGCAATCGCCACAATGATCGGAACCAGCTTGAAAAATCCCTTTGCAAAAATAGAGATCACTACCATTGTCACAACGACAATCAGCGCGATTACCCATCGCATCCACAAAATGTCAGGCACGCCTTCCGCCGCCGGCGCGGTTACAATGTTGTTAAACGCTGTCGGCGCAAGCGTAAGGCCGATTACCATGATCATCGGTCCCGTAACCACAGGCGGGAAGACAGACATCACGCGTTTTACGCCAATTACCTTTACCAAAAGCGCAAGAATCAGGTAAAGCGCGCCCGCGCACATGATGCCGATTGCCACATACGGCAGAGCCGCCTGATACGCCGGTGAAGCAAGATATCCCTCCACCGAAGGATCGACGCCGCTCAGTTGCGTCGCCACGATGATAATCACGCCAATGAACGCAAAGCTGGAGCCAAGGAATACCGGCACCTTGCGCTTTGTGATCAGGTGGAAAATCAGCGTGCCGATTCCCGCGCAACAAATTGCCACCGCAGGATTGAGCCCCGTAAGAAGCGGCACCAGAACCGTTGCGCCAAACATCGCAAACAGGTGCTGGAAGCCGAGGATCAGCTTTTTGCCTAATCCATGCTGGTGTTGATCGAGTGTTTTGTCCATTATGATACCTCCAATAATAAATATGAATCCAAGTATTTTCCGCGCCAGCACAGGTTCGCATCTGCGCGGCAGATACTTAAAAAAAACCTTCCCAACAAGGCAAGGTTTATTCGCTGCTCTTCACATGATAAATATCAACGCTTTCTTCCCCGTCAAACTCAGCCACTTTCACCGAAATAAATTCATTGGCCGAGGTCGGCACGTTCTTTCCCACAAAATCCGCACGGATGGGGAGTTCGCGGTGTCCGCGGTCTACAAGCACCGCAAATTTGATATACTGCGGACGACCCAAATCCATAATTGCATCCATCGCGGCGCGCGCCGTGCGTCCGGTGTAAAGCACATCGTCCACGAGGACAAGCTTTTTGCCATCCACATCAAAACCCAAATGAGGTTCGCTTACCACAGGCTGATCAAGATCCCTGGAAAGATCGTCCCTGTAAAAAGTGATATCCAGCGTGCTGATTGGCACAGTAATCCCTTCAAACTCATGAATATATTCGGCAATGCGCTGCGCAATGGTCACTCCGCGCCGCTTGATTCCGATCAGAACAAGCTGCTTTGCGCCATCTGTATTTTCAATCACCTGATGCGCGATCCGCTTGAGCGTACGCTGCATGGTTTCCGCATCCATTATGGTTGTTTTTTTGGTGCCCCTCATCTATTTTCTCCCACTCATAAAAAGAACCCTGATACATCTTCTAAAAGACGCAGCAAGGCACACAAAAAACTTTTTATGTCACCTTACGGCCTCTCAACGGACCAGTTTAAAGGTATGATTTTCCCTAACACACAGTATAGCAAATTTAATACGCCGATTCAATCTGTTTTTATATTTTTTTCAGCGAAGCAAGTACCTTTTGGTAATACGCCGGAAGCGGGGCGCAAAATTCCATCCATTCCCCAGTGCGCGGATGCGTAAGGCAGAGCTTATAGGCATGCAAAAGCTGTCCTTTCAGGCCAAACTTATCCTTTTGCCTGGTATAAACAGGGTCTCCCACCACAGGAAAACCGAGATGCTTTAAGTGTACGCGAATCTGGTGCGTCCTGCCTGTCCCGAGCTCGCACTGCACAAGCGTATATCCTTCATATCGCTTCAGCACACGGTAATGCGTCACCGCTTCACGCCCGTTGCGCGTCACCGCCATTTTTTTGCGGTCCCGCGGATCGCGCCCAATTTGCGTCGCAATCGTTCCGCTGTCCTGCTTCACATTTCCATAGACCAGCGCAAGATAAATCCGCTTTGCCGTTTTTTCGGCAATCTGCGCGCTCAGGCTTTGATGCGCCTGATCGTTTTTCGCAATCACAAGAAGCCCTGAGGTATCTTTATCCAGCCGGTGAACGATTCCCGGCCTGAGCTCTCCGTTGATTCCTGAAAGGTCTTTGATGTGGTGCAGGATTGCACCCACGAGCGTTCCTTCATAGTTTCCCGGCGCGGGATGCGTAACCATGCCCTGCACTTTATTGATGACCGCAATATCCTCGTCCTGATAAACGATGGAAAGCGGAATATCCTCCGGTTTTATTTCCACAACTTCCGCCTGCGGAATTTCCATCAGGATTTCGTCTCCTGCCTTCAACTTTGCGCCTGCCTTGGCGGTCTTTCCGTTGAGCAGAATATTCCCCTGCTCAATCAGGTTTTTCAGAAAAGAGCGCGAAAGCTCCGGATTTTGCTCTGCCAGATAACGGTCAAGCCGTCCTGCATTTTCGTCTGAAACTCTATTCCTGTGCGTCGCCATGTTTTTCTTTTTCCGTTTTTTTATGCTTGTCCCAAAACCACATAATATAAACGCCCAGCATGATCGCTCCAAAGGTCACAAAGCAATCCGCCACGTTGAACACCGCAAAATTGACGAATGTAAACTGCATCATATCAATCACATAGCCATGCGCAATGCGGTCAATCAGGTTTCCAATCGCCCCTGCCGCAATAAACGACATCGAAAGATTAAACAGCCTGGAATTCAGCTTTTTTCCATACTTGCACAGTAAAAAAATCACAACCGCCGCCATCACGCCGGAGACAAGCGCCAAAACCCAGGTTGCGTTGCTGAACATGCTGAAAGCCGCGCCTGTGTTTTGCAGATAGGTGAAATCCATGAATCCCGGAATGAAGGTAACCGACTGCCCCACCGCAAGGCCGGTCGCCGTAAAATATTTCGCAATCTGGTCTCCCGCCACAATTGCAATAATCAAAATCACATATATCATAAGCACTCCCCGTTTTTTGCATTTACCGTTCTATCATATCATAAAGTAATCAAAAAAAAAATACCGTCCGAATTTGCAGGCGGTATTTTTCACTTTATTCCTTATTTAATCAATAATTTCGTTTACAATCTCCTGAAGATTCGCCGTGCTTTGCTTGAAGTCATGCTCCGTTTCGTCCCTTGACTGCCTGAGAATCTCATTGAGACGAATGCTCGTGTTTTGCGTATCGCTGTCAATATCCATAATCTGATTGGTCAGATTGTTGATCGACTGACTGATCTCCGCTGCCTGCTGACCGATAATATCTTCGCTTTCCAGCTTGGATTCCGCATAGGCAAGCTGATCATCCAAAAACAGGCGGAAACGCCTCTTATAATCGGCTACCTGCTTTTCATATTTTTTGATCTCCTGCTTGGCTGCCTCCATACGAAGCTGCGTGCTTTCGATCACGGTCTTCGCGTTCTGGTTTGCAACATCCATAATCTTCTGCGCCTGAATTTCGGCTTTCTCGATATACATGGTCGCATTACGCTGCGCGGTGATTACGGTCGCCATCAATTTTTCTTCAATATTTTCAAGCTTATCCGCCTTTTGTTTCAGGCGGGCAATCTCTGACTTCATCTCTTCATTTTTGGCAATCACATTTTCATTTTCTTCGAGCAAAGATTCAAACTGCTTAATGATTTCATCCAAAAACGCATCGACCTGTTCCTGATCATATCCATTAAACTTTTTCGCAAATTCCTTCTCTAAAATATCCTTTGGCGTAATATTCATCCGCATTCACCTCTACTATATTAATTATTCCCGTTCCAAATAGCTGCTGAATCCAAAATCGTCGATCGCATCTGCGGCATTTGTGGAAACGTCAACATTGTAAGGCGCTACGACAAAGATGTTTCTTGCAGCTTTTCTGATGTTGCCGTTAAGGGCATAAACCGCGCCGCTCACAAAATCCAAAATTCTCTGCGCCACATCAGTATCAAGCTCGTCAAGATTTACAATAATCGGCTTCTTCTCTTTCAGATTGTCGATAATGCTCTGCGTATCTTCATAAGACACCGGCTTGTAAATTAATACGCGTACTTTGCTTGTATCAGGAATTCCAACCACTTTTGCTGTTTCTCCTCTGCTCTTCTTCGAGAATTTTTTTTCTTCCACAGGCGCCGGGGTGTCAAAGTCGTCCGGCGGAAAATCCAAATCATCTTCCATCATGTCCTGATCGTCATAATCACGATCATACTCTTCCTCCTCAGTGGATTCGAGTCCGATAAAAGATAATAATTTGTCTCCGATTTTAGCCTTAGCCATATACAGCAAGCCTCCTAAATATTATAGATTCTGTCGCCAAAAATCGCCGTGCCTACACGCACCATATTGGCTCCCTCCAAAATTGCATCTTCATAGTCGTTTGACATCCCCATTGAGAGGTATTCAAACGCCGGGTATTGCTTCTTGCGGAAATCATAAACCGCCTTTGCCTGCGCAAATAATTTTCTCAAATAAACGCGGTCATCCGTATAAGGCGCAATGGTCATAATTCCCTTTAAGGTGATCCGGTCAAACTCCGCGATGCTTTCCAAAAAAGCATCCATATCCTCCAGAAAAAGCCCGGATTTGGTATCTTCTTTTGACACATTCACCTGTACCAGCGCATCAACGCGCGCGTCTTTTTTTTCGCATTCTTTTTGCAATTCCTGCGCAAGCGAAAACCGATCCAGTGAATGGATTAAAAATACCCTATCATCAATTATATACTTAACTTTGTTCGTTTGCAACTGTCCAATCAGATTCCAGCGGATATCCTCCGGCAGAATTTCACTTTTTTTCAAAAGCTCCTGCACCCTGTTTTCCCCAAAGGCCCGCATTCCCGCATCATAAGCCTCTTTTACGGTATCTGCATCCACCGTTTTAGACACCGCGATCAGGTGGACTTCACTTGGCTTAACGCCCGCGCGCCGCGCCGCGGCCGCAATTTTTTCCTGTACCCGTCCAAGATTTTCAGCAACACTCATTTTTCTATACCTCAACGTGCTGGTTGGCCATCAGCGGGCTGTTTTCTTCTACCGGAACCACAATCGCATTGTCATCCCTTTGAATCTTCACCGTGACCGGAACAAATGTTTTTTCTCTTCCTGTCACCACGTTTACACCTGTCACGCCATTCTGCTCTTTGATCGCCTTTTTTGGCACTTTCAAGCCTTCAAACTGGGTATAGACCTTTGCATCGACCCTGCGCACATTCAAAAGCTCTCCAATATCATCGTCTATCTCAATCGCATAGATACAGTCGCCCTCTTCTTTGACAGTTCCCACAACGGTCCCCTGATATTGCTTTGCAATATAGTCGTCAAACGCAATAGAGAACACATTATCGTTTGCGAATTCCTGAATTTCCTTCTCGCTGCGCACAACCAAATACCACTTATAGCTATTAACAAGGCGGTAAATCTGCTTTTCCGCGCCTTCGCCGGTTGCTTCCGCCGGCTGCTTTTGCGTGGTTCCGTTGAGCACGCCTAAAATATCGGCGGATGTAATATCCTTGATTTTGGATGCGTTGAGCGCTTCTTCCAGTCCATCAAAATAAAAGCTGACAACCCCTGCCGATGGCGCAGTCATCACCTGGCGCCATTCATCGACCCGCGTTTTCAGCTGCGTTTCCGTATCATAATAAGTTTGCAATTGCTGATCCGGCTGCACTGCGTCGCGCAAAAACTGCTGCTTCTCCGCAAGCAACGTGTTTAGCTCCTTTTCGGCTGTGAGGATATTTCCCTCGCCGTTTCCGCCGATGATCTGTACGATCTCTTCTGTTTTGACAGAAATTTTGGCGTTGTGGTCGTTGAGCGTCTCATTCCCACCGGCCTTTTGCAATTCATTTTCCTGATACTGCTCTATTTTTGTCTGTATTTCGACCAGATCATTCATGACCTGACCGTTATAGCCCCACTTATAGACGTCCGCCACAGGCGTTTGTTCTTCTACGCGTTCGCCTTCGCTTGCCGTATATTCCACCTTGCCGTAATTGGGCGTAGCGATCACCTGTTCATCCCTGACAATGACAGCCGGAACCGTGGTTTCAAACGGGATCGCGCCCTGCTCCACCACCGCAGTCGGTAAATAAGTCAGAAAAAAAACAATTGCGAACGCCGCAACGGCGATCACTCCTATAAAAATGTAAAACTTAGGATTGACTCTCCTTCTTGAGGGTCTCCTCTTCATTGCCATATGATAATCCTCTTCAGTTAGTATCAATACATAATAGTATGTAATATTTTTCTGTATTATACCATATTTTAGAAAATTATCCTAGCGTTAATGTCACATCCACTTCATTTCCGGCCTCGCTGTATTTGAGCGTGTCTGTCATCATCCTGACAAGATAAACGCCCCTGCCGCTTTCGCGCAAAAGAACCCCCTCGTGAGTGATGTCCCGTCCCACAACATTGCCGGCAGCAAATCCGCTTCCATTATCGGCGATCATAATATGAAGTTTATTTTTCCCATACTCCGCGCTTAAGCGCACTTCCTTTGCATCTGAATATTTAAAAATATTCATAAGCAGTTCGCTCATCACAAGCCTGATGCGGTAAATCTGTTCGTCGTCCAGAATCGTTTCCTGCTGAACCCCAAGGATTACCGCGCTTACCGCTTCGCCCAGTTCATTTAAGCTGAGAAGTTTTTTCCTGATTAGCAAATTATCGTACCCCTGTTTGTGCATCCTTTTTCATTCATAACCAATCGGAATCCATCGTTAACGAAAAAGCAAAAAATTTAATTGAAACGGCTTTCCCTTACTTTTTATAAACCATGGCAAGCTTACCGAGTATCTTGCGTTCCATTCTGGATACCTGCATCTGGGAAACATTGAGCAAGTCTGCCACCTGCTTTTGCGTCTTGTTCTTCAAATACCGTTCTTCGATAATCTTCTTTTCCGTGTCATTCAGAAGGCTCATGCAATAATTGATGAAATCATGGTTTTCCACATGCTCAAAGCTCGCATCTTCCTGCCCCAGCACATTTCCCAACGAGAAATTCTCGCTGTCGGCAAGCGCACTGTCAAGCGAGAGCATGTTATCCGCTTGCTGCATTTCCAGCACTTCCAGCACGCGCTCCACAGAAATCTCCAATTCCGCCGCGATTTCTTTTGGGGAGGGCTTTCTGCCGTTTTGTGCCATATATTCCTGCGTATAAAGTTTGATTTTCTTAAGCTGCTCGGTATCCCTGCGCGGCAGACGCATAACGCGTGAAGAATCCCTGAAATAATTCTTGATCTCCCCGATCAAAGAGGGCGTCGCATAACTGGAAAATTTGATTCCCCGTTCCGGTTCAAACCGCTCGATTGCCTTGACCAGCGCAAGGCTTGCCACCTGATAAAGATCCTCATAATCCACGCCGCGCCCCGCAAACTTCTTTGCCGCGATTTCAGCAATATAAAGATAGCGCTCAATCAATATATTTCTGATATCCACATCATGATTTATTACATATAGTTTGAACAGCTCATCACTGTCCATCTTTGTATAATCTGTCACTGAAAATTCCTCATTTCTGAAAAGGCTTATGGATTTGCGTCCATATTACCCCTCGAATTTTACTGAAGCGCAGGCTGCTTTGTAAAAGAGACCGCCCGCAGGATACCGTTTTCTTCAAAGAATTCCGAGTCGTCGCTCAAAGACTGAATCATAAGGCGACTGATTTCTTCCGAAAATCCAGTGCAATCGTCACAATCCATGCACACTTTTGTTTCTCCTGTGCCGCGCACCTCCACGCTGATTTTATCCCCGCACTCTATCGCGAGCTGGAGCCCTTCGCTTTCCTGCCCGCACAAAAACAGAATGCACGCTTCCGCGACGCACGCCTTGAGGTCTTCAATTTCATCCACATTATAATCGATATTACAAGCGATGCCGGACACTGCCAGCCTGATCGCTTTGATATACTCCCGCTTTGCGGGAAACTGCATTTTAATCACTTCCGCCATGCTTAGGCCACCTCGATTTCAAAAACATTTGTCAAACCCGTGACATCAAAAATTTTAAACAAATAGGGCTGCAATTCCACAATCCGCATCTTGCCGTCATATTCTTTTACCTTTTTCAGAATGCTCACCAAAACGCCCAGCCCCGTCGAATCGATATAGCGAAGCAAAGAGCAATCAATCGAAACGTCCGTTTTATGCTCCCCGATTGCCTCGTCCATCAGGCGCTTGAATTCATTGACGCTATTGAGGTCAAGGTCCCCTTCCAGTCTGGTCATAATCACTTGATCATTGGCATCATAAGTAATTTTCATATCCAAAACAATACACCTCCCGAAATTATGGTCAAAATTTGCGCAAACGATCTGCGTTACATTTATAAACAGATTGTTTTTTCACAAAACGAAAAAGCGGAGAAATTTTAATTTTTCTCCGCTTTTTCAATTTTATGGAGTTTTTAGAATATCTTACTTAAACGATTCCCTGCGCCATCATCGCGCTTGCAACCTTTGCAAATCCGGCAATGTTCGCGCCCGCCACAAAGTTATCCTTGCAGTCGTATTCTTTGCACGCTTGCTCGCACTGTTTGTAGATGTTGATCATGATCTGGTGCAGCTTCTGGTCAACCTCTTCAAAGGTCCACGGCAATCTCATGCTGTTCTGGCACATTTCCAAAGCCGACGTAGCAACGCCGCCCGCGTTTGCCGCTTTGCCCGGTGCAAAATATACGCCCGCCGACTGGAACACCTTAGTTCCTTCAATCGTGGTAGGCATATTTGCGCCTTCGCCCACCGCGCATACGCCGTTCTTCACGAGTATCTTCGCGGATTCCTCGTCAAGCTCGTTCTGCGTTGCGCAAGGCAGAGCGATATCACACTTGATTGTCCAGATTCCGTTGCAGCCTTCCGTATATTCCGCGCCTTTTACGGCGTCCGCATATTCTTTGATTCTGCCGCGGCGCACTTCCTTGATTTCCTTTACGAGGTCAAGCTGGATTCCGTTCGGGTCATAGATGTATCCGTTGGAATCCGAAAGAGCGACCACTTTTGCGCCATATTCCTGCGCCTTTTCCGTTGCGTAGATGGCAACGTTTCCTGATCCTGAGATCACGACTGTGGAATCTTTGAAGGATTTTCCTCTTTCTTCGAGCAATTCTTTCATGAAGTAAATCAGCCCGTATCCTGTGGCCTCCTTACGCGCAAGGCTGCCGCCATATTCAAGGCCCTTGCCTGTGAGAATCCCACAATACTGGTTTGTGAGCTTTTTATACATGCCGAACAGATATCCGATCTCTCTGGCACCCACGCCGATATCTCCCGCCGGCACATCCGTGTCAGGGCCGATGTGACGATATAATTCAGACATAAACGCCTGACAGAACTTCATCACTTCGTTGTCGCTCTTGCCCTTCGGATCAAAATCACTTCCGCCTTTTCCGCCGCCGATCGGCGTTCCGGTGAGGCTGTTTTTAAACACCTGCTCAAAACCCAGGAACTTGATAATACCAAGATTTACGGAAGGATGAAGGCGAAGGCCTCCTTTATAAGGACCGATTGCGCTGTTGTACTGCACACGCATTCCGCGGTTTACCTGCACGACGCCTTGATCGTCCACCCACGGCACACGGAACATCACAACCCTTTCCGGCTCCACCAGCCGCTCCAGCAGACCCGCTTTTTCATATTCAGGATGCTTCGCGAACACCGGCTCCAGCGTGGGCAGTACTTCGGAAACTGCCTGAATAAATTCCGGCTGTCCCTGGTTTTTCTCTTTTACCTGATCAAAGACTCTCTGTACGTATGACATCTTAAAACCTCCAAATATTTATTTCATTTATTATTACCCTTGATGACATTATACCAACATTAAAATTCAAAAACAAGACTTTTTATCGCATTTTTTTCGCTGTTTTTTGTATTTTTTGCAATTTTAATCTTATCCTCTTTCATTTATTGCCTTCTTGTTTCATTTTATGAAACAAACTTGATTTATGTTACATTATTTGATAAAATAAATGGAACAAATTGTTATATTGGTGGGGACCAATACATTGCAGAGGCAGCACTATTCGTTTCAGGTGTTGCTTTTGTTTTTTTTCTGTTCATAATGCCCCGCATATTGTATAATAAAAAAGAATGAAGCTGCCCGCTTTTTGAGCCCGCAGTTTGATATCCTCGTCCGTTTCCGGGAGTTCTGTATGAAAGTTGAATGGAATAAAAAGTATACCACAATCGCTGTTTATACCATCATTGTAGCTACTATCATTACGCTCATTGTGCTGTTCTTTTTGAATATTACGTTTTTCGGTCATGCCGTTGCCGTGCTATTCTCGATTCTCACGCCTTTTTTGATCGGTTTTTGCCTCGCGTACCTTTTGGTGCGCCCCTGCCGCTTCGCAGAAAAGCACTGGTTTGCGTTTATTGAACGAACAAATCCGCATCCACGGCTGCGGCGCAGCCTTTCTATTCTCACTATTTTCCTGATTGTGTTATTCATCATCGGCCTGCTGATCTATCTGATCATTCCTCAGCTTGTGGCAAGCGCCACCATGCTGATCAATAACCTGCCGCTTTATCTTGACTCTTTGCAGGACTCTGTTGCAGGACTTTTACAGTCATGGAATCTTTATACACCGCAGGTCGCAGATCAAGTCAACAACCTGCGCGCGACATTCCTCGATTTATCGTCCCTGTTTGATTCGTTTATGTCCAGCCTTCCTTCGCTCATCACCAATGTGGGTACAGGGCTGTTTAATCTGTTCATCGGAATGATTGCCAGCATTTATGTTATCTTTGCGCGTGAAAAATTTAGAAGGCAGGGGAAAAAGCTGACTTATGCTCTTCTCCCCAAAAATTTTGCAAATAAATTTCTTGATGTGCTTCATTATTCCAATAACGTATTTTTGGGATTCATTAACGGCACCCTGATTGACGCCGCTTTCGTCGGGACAACCACCTTTGTTTTTATGACAATCTGCCAGCTGCCATACGCGCTGCTCATTGCGGTGATCATCGGCTGCACAAATATCATCCCCTTTTTCGGTCCGTTTTTGGGGGCAATCCCCAGTGCAATCATCCTGCTGATCGTCGATCCCCTGGATGCTTTAATTTTCGTCATCTTTATCCTGATTCTGCAACAGATCGACGGCAATATCATCATGCCCAAAATCGTGGGACTGAACATCGGTATGTCCGCTTTCTGGGTGATGTTTGCGCTTTTGCTGTTTGGCGGTCTGTTTGGCTTCTGGGGAATGTTCCTGGGCGTGCCTGTGTTTACCATCATTTATTCCCTTATCTCTGCAGCAATCAATCATTCCCTTGAGAAGAAAGGAGTTCCACGCGAAAATTTCCTTTATCCAAAAGATCCCTTCTCAGGCAAAAAGCAAAAAAAAGAGCCTGACGCTCAATCCGACTGATCTATAAAGCAATGGATGTTCCATTGCTTTTTTCTGTCTTTCATTTCTACTAAACCATTGCAGCGTGTGCTTCCTCCACTACTTTATCGATCAGCTCATCTGTAAAAATTTCTTCTTCCGGCCGTGTTTTGTAATACGCCAGATATTCAATATTTCCATTTGGCCCCTTCACCGGCGAATAAGTAAGTCCGGATAAATAAAAACCATTTTCGCGTGCCGACAAGATAGATTTTCGAAGCACATCCCTGTGTACCTGCGCATCGCGCACAACGCCTTTTTTGCCGACGTGCTCCCTGCCCGCTTCAAACTGCGGCTTAATCAGCGTAACCGCCTGAAGATCCGGCGCTCCCACGCGCATCATGGCGGGGAAAATCAATGCCAGTGAAATAAAGGACACGTCCACGCTGATAAAGTCCACAGGGCGCTCCTGCGCTTCCAGATAGCGCGCGTTGGTGCGTTCCATCAGGCGCACCCTGCCATCGTTGCGCAATCCCCAGTCAAACTGTCCATACCCCACGTCCACCGCATACACATAGTCAGCGCCATTTTGGAGCATACAATCTGTAAATCCGCCTGTAGACGCGCCGATATCCATGCACACTTTGTCTTTAAGGTCAATCCGGAATACGGCCATTGCCTTTTCCAGCTTGAGCCCTCCCCTGCTGACATAAGGACAGGTGTCCTGCCTGACCGTGATCTCCACATCCTCTTCAAATTGATCGGACGGACTTTTCACAGGAATACCCGCCGCAAAAACCTCGCCCGCGATCACCAGCGTTTTTGCCTTTTCTCTGCTTTTGGCAAGCCCTTTTTCCGCAAGAAGAACGTCAATTCTCTTTTTCATTTGTTTTCCTCCTGCCGCCGCCAAAAAATGTCGCAATAGAGCCGATCGTCAAAACGATATCCTTATTGCGCTTTAATGCAATCGTTTTTCCCCATGCCTTACCCGCCACCGTAATCGCCGCGATCAATGCGGAAATAGCGATGGACACAGCCATATCCGGAAACGGGAAGTTGAACACCAGCGCCTTAAGCGTGATTGCCGCACCTGCCGCGCCACTGACAATTCCGCAAATATCGCCGATTACATCGTTGCAAAAATTGGAAACCACGTCAGCATTCTTGAGCATCTTTAAAGCATAATGGGCTTTTTTATTTTTTTTTGCCGACATTGCAATAAAGGGCGCCTGATCACAGCTTGCGAAAGCGACTCCTACAATGTCAAACAGTACGCCCACCGCAATGAGCGCAAATAAAATCCCCACGGATGCCCCAAGGGATAAATTGGAAATAAAATATTCCGCAGCCACGGATACGCCTGCGGAAATAAATAATGTGATAAAAAAGATTTTAATCGTCCAATATTTAATAACCTTCATAGATTCTCCAAACAACAGAAAAATTTATTTCTGCTATTTTAATAAAAGGTGGTGGCAATAAGGGTAGACCTTGCAGTATATAGTCCGGTAGGATTTCCCCTGGGCCTGCTTCCCGTCGCCGATAGAAGCGGTTTCCCTTTAAAAGCCCAGATGCAGCGTTACCGCATGCACGACCGGATTGCCTGTTCAAACCAC
>CAZQDA010000021.1:0-34019 GCA_964592155.1 uncultured Christensenella sp. | reverse complement strand
GCAAAGCTGGATCAGGAGGGCGTAGGCAAACTCGTGAAGATGGCTGTTGAGCTTGGCAGACAGACAAGACCCGACATCAAGCTGGGCATCTGCGGTGAGCACGGCGGAGATCCGTCCACTGTTGAGTTCTGCGACAGCCTCGGCCTTGACTATGTGTCCTGCTCGCCGTTCCGTGTTCCGATCGCAAGACTTGCGGCAGCACACGCGGTAGTAAAAGGAAAATAAGAAACCCATTCAAAAAGATAATGAATCCAAAAATAAGCACATGAAAATGTGCTTATTTTTTATGCGGTATATTTTTTATTCCCGCCGGAGTTATGTTATAATGAAAAAAAAGGAAAATGGATGGGAATACAATGAGCAGGCAAGAACAAACCCATGAGGTAAAACAGGAATTTCAGGAGCTGTTGCGGGGCACGGCGCGCGAGGGCATAGAAGAACTGCTCGCGTGGCTGGAAACGGAGACCGATTTTTATACGGCGCCCGCCAGCACAGGAAATCACGGTTCTTTTGAGGGAGGGCTCCTGATCCATAGTGTAAACGTGTATAAGCTTCTCAAGAATTTCAATAAAACGATCAAATGCGAGCGTGAGGATTCTCTCGTGATCGCAGGACTTTTGCATGACGTCTGTAAGACAAATTTCTACACCAAAGAAATCAAAAACGTAAAAACGCCCGGCAAAAGGGAATGGACGGAAAAAGAAATCTATGTGATTCATGACGAGCTGCCCATTGGCCATGGAGAAAAATCGGTTTATTTGCTGATGCGGCACATCCGCCTGACGGATGAGGAAGCGATTGCGATCCGCTGGCACATGGGCGGCTATGACGATGCGGCGCGCAGCTATATTGGAGGAAGGACACAGTCAAATGCGTTTCAGACCTATCCTTTGGCTCCCGCGCTCGCGATTGCAGATATGTATGCCACTTATTTTGCGGATTGACAACCGGATGGCAAAAGGGGTATCATCAAGGGGGCTTTTTGGTGGGGAAATAGGAAAAAAGCTTCTGCGAAAGGCGAGGGACGAATGAGACAGTACGACTACATTTTGTTTGATATGGATGGAACGCTTGCGGATACGCCGGATTTCCATAACAAGGTATTTATCGATTACTTTACGGAACAAGGAAAGGTGTTTGATCCGCAAAAGATCATCGACGGGCTGAAATATACGCATTCCATCAAAGATGTGTTCAAGGATGCGGGCGTTCGTGACGAAGAAGAGGCGCAGGAAGTGTTTCGTTATCTGCGCAGGTTTTATCAGAAAGATGCGGACGAAATGATAGAAGAGATTCCGCTTGCGCGCGGCGCAAAGGAAACACTGGAAAAGCTGCACGAAAAGGGATACAGCATGGCGCTTATTTCCAATTCCATGCAGGAGCTTTTAAACAGGATGCTGAAGCTGCATGGCATGGAGGATTACTTTTTTGCTGTGACAGGAGCAAAAGAGGAAGATGCGGAAAAAAAGGAACGGTTTCGAAACATCCTTAAGGAGCATGGCATTGCGCCGGAAAAGGTATTATATGTAGGAGATACCAATGGGGATATGTCTGTGGCGCATGAGCTTGGATGCGCGGCGTGCTTTGCGGATACGCGGATTGCGTGGGTGAGAGATAAAGAAGCGCTTTTAAAACAGCATAAACCGGAATATGTGATCGGAGGGATTGACGAGCTGACGGCGATTCTGGATTAACAGACGAGACGCACACAGGGCCGAAAAAATTTGCAAAATGAACAAACGGTGTATGTTTACAATCAAATATGCGCCGTTTTTTTATGGACTGCAGCATTCGCGCAATGCGTGAGCGCATTTATGGTTTGAACTGAGATCGATTTTACGGTATAATCAGAAAGATAAGCGCAGAAAAAGGAGCGAAGTATAAATTGGAAAAATTAGTGATGCCCATGGTGGCGTTGAGGGGACTCGTGATCTTCCCTTATATGGTGTTGCATTTTGATGTTGGCAGGGAGATGTCTGTCGCGGCGGTAGAAGAATGCGTGATGCAGGGACAAGAGATTTTTTTGGTGACCCAAAGAGATCTGAAAATCGAAACGCCGGAGCTTAGTGATTTGCATGGCATTGGCACGATTGCCAAGGTAAAGCAGGTGCTGAAGCTTCCGGGAGATACGCTACGTGTGCTTGTGGAAGGGGAACGCAGAGCGCGCCTTTTGGCATATGCGTCAAGAGAACCGTATTTGCAGGCCGAAGTGGAAGAGATTCCGGAGGAATCGCGCGAAGACCGGTCA
Organism: uncultured Christensenella sp.; assembly: GCA_964592155.1. Classification (GTDB taxonomy): domain Bacteria; phylum Bacillota; class Clostridia; order Christensenellales; family Christensenellaceae; genus Christensenella. The sequence goes on along the minus strand of CAZQDA010000021.1, from coordinate 31,771 downwards.
AAAGAGGTTGTGAAAGAAGCATATATGCGCAGGGTGACGGACCTGTTTGAGCGGTTTGCCGCGCTTGGCGCGCGCATTCCGGGAGAGACGCTGTTCACCATCGGAGAGGTGGAGGACGCAGGAAAGTTTGCGGATATGATTGCCTCCAATGTGGCAATCAAGCTGGATGATAAGCAGCGGGTTTTGAATTGCGTGGACGAGCTCGAGCGGCTTCAGCTTGTGATGGAAATATTAAAAAAGGAAATCGATATTCTTGAAATCGATAAGGAAATCGCTTCCTCGGTCAAGCAGCAGATTGATAAATCGCAGCGTGAGTATTTTTTGCGCGAGCAGCTTAAGGTAATTCAAAAAGAGCTGGGCGAAACGGAAAACGATGTGGACGAAGTGGAGGAACTGCGCCGGAAGATCAAGGAGCTGCCTCTTTCTGAGGAGGCGCGCACCAAAGCGGAAAAAGAACTTTCCAGAATGACGAAAATGTCTTCCGGATCGCCGGAAATCAGCGTGCTTCGCAATTATATCGATTGGATTGTCAGCCTTCCGTGGGGCAAGCTGACAAAAGATAATATGGATCTTGCGCATGCGCGTAAGGTGCTCGATAAGGAGCATTACGGGCTTGATAAGGTAAAGGACAGGATTATTGAGTTTTTGGCGGTGCGAAAGCTGAAAAACGATATGCACGGGCCGATTCTCTGCCTTGCGGGGCCTCCCGGCGTGGGGAAAACCTCCATTGCGAAGTCCATTGCCAATGCCCTCGATAAAAAATTTGTGCGCATGTCGCTGGGCGGCGTACACGATGAAGCGGAAATCAGGGGTCACCGTCGGACTTATATTGGCGCGATTCCGGGACGGATCATATCGTCTGTGAAGCAGGCGGACAGCATGAATCCGTTGTTTTTGCTGGATGAAATTGACAAAATGAGCAGCGATTTCAGGGGCGATCCGGCGTCTGCCATGCTGGAAGTGCTCGATCCGGAAATTAACAACACGTTCCGCGATCATTATCTGGATATTGAATTTGATTTGTCAAAAATAATGTTTATCACAACAGCCAACGACATCAGCACCATTCCGGGGCCGCTTTATGACAGAATGGAGATTATACAAATCGACAGCTATACGGATGTGGAAAAGCTCAATATTGCCAAAAAGCACTTGGTTGCAAAGCAGGCAAAGGAGCATGGCCTCAAGCCCGCGGCTGTGAAAATCAGCGATTCGGCAATCATGGATATCATTCATAAATATACTGCGGAAAGCGGCGTAAGAAGCCTTGAACGCGAAATTGCCACCATCATGCGCAAATCTGCGGCAAAAATCGTGGGAGAGGGCGAAGGAAAAATTTCTGTGACGGGCAAGAACCTGAAAGATTTTCTGGGTCTTCCCAAGCGCAGTGAGAGCAACGTCATGAAAAAAGATACGGTGGGCGTTGTAACCGGTCTTGCGTGGACGGCGGTTGGCGGGCAGACAATGCCCATCGAGGTATCCGTAATTCCGGGAACTGGAAAAATGGAGCTCACAGGGCAGCTTGGAGATGTGATGAAGGAATCGGCGAAAACCGGTATATCGGTTGTGCGCGCGATGTCCGGCAAGCTACATTTCCCTAAGGATATCAACGAAAAGACGGATTTGCATATCCATGTTCCGGAAGGAGCGATCCCAAAGGACGGTCCGTCTGCGGGCGTTACGATGGTAACGGCGCTTGCGTCTGCGCTCACAAAGCGTCCGGTGCGGCACGATATCGCAATGACAGGAGAAATCACGCTCACGGGGCGCGTGCTTAAGATCGGCGGAATTAAGGAAAAGGCTCTGGCTGCGTTGCGCGCGGGCATCCACACGATTATCCTGCCAAAGGACAATGAGAGCGACTTGCAGGAACTGCCGGAATCCGTGAGGGATCAGCTCACCTTTATTTTCGCGACAGAGATTGGCGACGTGCTGAAAAATGCGCTTGTGACGGAGACGAAATAGTGGAAATTAAAAAGGCGGCTTTTTTTACCAGCATGAAAAGGGCGGAGGATTATCCGGGCGACGGCAAGCCGGAAATTGCGTTTGCGGGAAAGTCAAATGTGGGGAAATCTTCCCTGATTAACTATATGACGAACAACTCCAAACTGGCCTATGTCAGTAAGCAGCCCGGAAAAACACGGCTCGTCAACTATTTTTTGATGAACGACCGTTTTTATCTTGTCGATCTTCCGGGGTATGGGTACGCGCGCGTTTCCAAGAGCGAAAAGGAATCGTGGTCGCAAATGATGGAACAGTATTTTTCTGTGGCCAAAGATTTAAAGGCGCTCGTCATTCTGGTGGATATTCGCCACAAGCCCACGCAAGATGATTTGCAGATGATCGAATGGGCGGCGCACTATCACGTTCCTTTTCTGGTGGCGGCGACAAAGGCTGATAAGGTTGCAAAATCAAAGCGGTATCATTCCGCCGTGCAGATGGCAAAGCATATAGAAGAGGCGCTCGACCTTGACGCGGAGTTCTTGATTGTCCCTGTTTCAGCGTCCGGCAAGGTGGGAAAAGAAAAGATACTGGACTATATTGAAAAAATGATCGGGTCGGAGGACATGCAGTGAACATTTTTGCAATTGGCGATCTGCATCTGTCAAACGCGCAGCCAAAAGCAATGGATATTTTCGGTGAACACTGGAAGAACCATTTTGAAAAGATCAGTAAAGACTGGAAAGATCGCGTAAGCGCTCAGGATGTTGTACTCATCGCGGGCGATATCAGTTGGGCGATGAACCTGGAGGATGCGCGGCCAGATCTGGATGCGATTTGCGATCTGCCGGGGAAGAAGATTATGATCAAGGGAAATCATGACTACTGGTGGGGCTCTATGGCGAAAATTAACGCAATGCTATACAACGATACCCACATCTTGCAGAATAACAGTATGGCAGTGGGGGATTATGTGTTTTGCGGGACGCGGGGGTGGACTTTCCCACAGGAGGGTGGATTCAGTGAAAACGATCAGAAAATATTCGAGCGCGAGAAAATCCGGCTCAATCTTTCTCTGGATTCCGCAGAAAAATATTCTGAAAAAACCAAAATCGTTATGATGCACTTTCCGCCGGTGTATGAAAACGTGACGGATACGGATTTTGCGGCGATTTTAGAACAAAGGGATGTGAGCGAAGTTGTATTTGGACATCTGCATGGCGACATCCTGAAAAGTGTCCGTCTGAGGGATTTTAAAATTGGAAAAGTGAACTACAATTTGGTTTCGGCAGACTATCTGAATTTTAGTTTGAAGCAGATAAGGTAACATTGGCGTAAATAAAGTCAGAAAGCGAAAAAAACGCAAATCATACGATTTGCGTTTTTTTTTGTTTTGCCAGAAAAAGTCTTGCATAATGGTGGGCAAAATGATAGAATTTGATTAAAAGTGGCGCAAAGTGGTTAAAAGTGGGGAAAGGAGTTTCCGCGGCGATGTTGATCGGAGAATACACACACAATTTAGACGCCAAAGGCAGGGTATTTATGCCCGCCAAATTTCGCGACGATTTAGGCGAAAGCTTTATCGTGACGAAAGGCGTAGGAAAATGCCTGTTTGTGTTCTCCCTGGAGGAATGGGAAAATTTCGCCGGAAAACTCAAAAACCTACCTGTTTCAGATGTAGCTGCGCAAAGCTTTACCCGCATGCTGTTTGCAAGCGCGTGCGAATGTGAGGGAGATAAGCAGGGAAGAATCCTGCTTCCTCAAAGGCTGCGCAGCCACATCGGTGCCACCAAAGAAACCGTAATTATCGGCGTGATGACAAGAGCGGAGATCTGGTCAAAAGAAGGCTGGGAAGAATATAACGACAGCGCCTACAAAGACTACGAAGAAACACTCGCTAAATTAGCGGAGCTCGGAATATGATGAGCACGCAAGGGCATGTTCCCGTGCTGTACGCCGAGACGCTCGAGGCGCTGAGATTGCAAAGCGGGGGAATCTATGTCGATGGAACGCTGGGCGGGGGTGGACACGCGCAAGGGATTCTTAAGGCAAGCGGGCCGAATGGAAGGCTGATCGGCATCGATAAAGACGATGCGGCAATTGCGCGCTGTCAGGAAAGACTTTCCCAATTTGGGCAACGCACGACGCTGGTGCAGGATGACTTTAAAAATATTCGCCGGATTTTGGAGCTGGCGGGTGTGGAGAAGATAGACGGAGCCGTTTTGGATTTAGGGGTTTCCTCTTTTCAGTTAGACGAGGGAGAGCGCGGGTTTTCCTATCAGGAAGAGGCGCCTTTGGATATGCGCATGGATAGGTCAAATCCACTTAGCGCACAAAGGATTGTCAATGAATATAGCGAGGACGAGCTAAAGCGCGTCATCAGGGAATACGGTGAAGAAAAGTGGGCGTCGCGCATCGCGCAGTTCATCGTGCGGGAGCGAGCGAAGGGACGAATCGAAACAACCGCGCAGCTCACGCAAATTATCAAAAACGCGATTCCGGCAGGAGCGAGAAGAGACGGACCGCATCCCGCAAAAAGAACGTTTCAGGCAATCCGCATCGAAGTGAATGCAGAGCTTACAGGGCTTTCGCAGGCGATGGACGATTATGTCGCCGCTTTAAAAAGCGGGGGCAGGCTCGCGGTGATCACGTTTCACTCACTGGAAGACCGCATTGTAAAGCAGGCGTTCAGAAGGCTGTTTGATCCGTGTGAATGCCCAAAAGATTTTCCAATCTGTGTGTGCGGAAAGGAAAGCCAGATAGAGATCATTACGAGAAAGCCCATTGTGCCAGGCGAGAAAGAGCTCGACGGCAATCCCAGGGCACGCAGCGCGAAACTGAGAGTAGCGCAGAAGAGATGACGAGAGGAAAACAGGATGAACGCAATACCTCAAAGAGCGCATAATTACGAAAGAATACCACTGCCGCATACCAATGGCGGGGGAGCGGTTTCCGGCGGAAGAATTTCCGATATGGAGGCCTACCGCATGCAGAAAATCGCCGAGCAGCGCAGAAGGCTGCAGCAAAGGGACGATGAAGAGTATGTGCGTATTTATGATCGCAAAAAACGGGACGGGCACCCGCGGCAGCAAAGGCAGCCACAGCAACAAAGGCAGCAGCCGGTGCAGCAGAGAAGACAGGCGGCGCCTACCAGAGTGTATGAGCAGTCCACACCCATCCGGCAGACAGGCGTTAAAAATATGGTAGGGGGCAGAAACCTCACACCGGCCTATGAAGGCGCAAGCAGCGCGGGCGCTTACCAGAAATCCTACGCGCAGCGCGCGCGCGAAGTGGAGCAGTATTATAATACGCCGAATCCGAACCGGATCAGAACCGACAGGGAGCGCGCGGAAGAGCAGTTCCGTTATGACGGGCGGTATCGTTACAGTGACCAGCGCTATGAGGCATCTACGCGAAGCAGATATGATCAGGCTGGCTACTATGACGAAAAGCCGCGTCAGGCAATGCATTATGCCGGTTATACGTCTGCGCCGCGGCGCAAGCTGATCCACGGATTTGATATGGACGAAAGCAGGAGCGGCAGTCGGGAAGCGAATTACAGCGGTGTAAAGCCGATTGCCGTGGAATATACCAACCAAAAGAAAAAGGGAGTCGTATCCACGATTTTGCTGATTGCGTTTGTGTTTGCCCTGCTGTCCGGCATTGTGATCCGGTATGCGGGCATCAGCAATGTAAATTATCAGAACAGCCAGATCGAATCGAATATTACGGAGCTTTCCGGTCAGCTCGATAAATTGAAAATGGATATTGCGCTCAAAGATGACCTCAACAGCATTCAGCAGCGTGCCACGCAGCTAGGGATGGGGTATCCCACGGAGGGACAGATTGTTTACGTCAATCCGGCGGATGATGAGCCGGCCGTATCGACGCCGGATACATCGGCGGTGGCAGCAACAGGCGACGATGTGCAAACGGTCACGGGTACGGTGGATACTTCGGGGCAGGCACAGGAAAGTCAGGGTGAAGGTTTCCTGGGGTTTTTAAACAGTATCTTTAACGGGCTTAAGGGCCTGTTTGAGAAATAAACAGGAGAAAATTAAGTTGTCGACCTCGCGGGTACTGATTACAAGAAAACGACTATTGGTCATATTGATTATATTGATTTCACTGATTATCCTGCTCATGGCGCGAGTGGGATATTGGTCTTTATGGAAGGGAGACTGGCTCAAAGCGCAGGCGGAAAGCCAATGGACAAAGGACGCGATTGTGGATGCAAAGCGGGGCGCAATTCTTGACCGCAATCACTATGTGCTCGCGCAAAGCGCGGCGGCAGATACGGTTGCAATCCTGCCGGAAGTAATCGCCAAAGCGAAAAACGCCGACGCGGTTGCGGATGGTCTTTCGCAGACGCTCAATATGGATAGGCAGCTCATTTACCAAAAGGCAACGGACTCTGAAAAAAAAGAGATCTGGATCAAACGCCAGATTTCAATGGAAGAGGAAGAGGCGGTCAAAGCGCTTGATTTAAAGGGAGTCGTCTTCCGGGACGACACAAAACGTTTTTATCCCAATAAAGATTTTGCGGCACAGGTGATCGGCTACACGACCCTTGACGGCGTGGGTCAGACGGGAATTGAAAAACGCTATAACACAATACTCGCAGGGCGGGCCGGAAGGCAGGTCTCAGAGACGGCAAAGGACGGCAGCGGTGTGCCGAACGGTCAAGAGATGCTGATTTCGCCTCAGGACGGGCAGAATGTGGTGCTCACGCTGGATGAAATCGGGCAGAGCTTTCTGGAAAGCGCTTGTGAGGAATTATATCAGGCACAGCAGCCGGACAGCGTGCAGGGGCTTGTGATGGATGTGACCAACGGGGAGATCATCGGAATGGCAAACTACCCTGAGTTTGACCTCAATTCACCGCCGCGGGATGATTCCGCCGCGCTTGCGGCATTGTCGGTCAATTATATCACTACCACGCCTTATGAGCCGGGAAGTATTTTTAGCTTGTTTACGGCAGCGGCGGCGCTGGACGGTAAGATTGATCCGCAGCAGTATTCGTGCAACGGATCGGTTGATATCGATGGAGAAATTATTTTCTGCGATACGGCGCACGGGACGCTCACTCCGCAGCAGGCTGCGGAAAAGCAATGCAATGTGGCAGCCGCGCAGCAGGCGAATACGATGGGAAAAGAAACATTCTATTCCTATCTGAAAGCATTTGGATTCGGAGATAAAACAGGCATCGATTTTGCGACGGATACCGCAGGGGATGTGCTCAAAAAGAGATATGCGCGTCAGGCAGATATTGCAATGATGGGCGCGGGTCAGGATATGAAGATTTCGCAAATGCAGCTGGCAAGCGCGGTGGCATCGGTGATTAACGGCGGCACATTGTATGCGCCAAGGCTGGTGCTGGGATTGTCGGACGCGGATGGAAACATGGTGCAGACCTACGAGGCAGAGCAAAAGGGTCAGACTATTTCCGCCGAAACATCCGCCCAGATGCAAGAGATGATGAAAGGCGTGGTTGCCTCGGGGCAGGGCGCGGGAGCGAAAATAGACGGCTATACAGTCGGTGGTTTTTGCGGCAGTGTGCAGCAGTTTAAGGATGGCAAGGCAGTGGAGGGAAAGGTGGTTTCCACTTTTATCGCTTATGCGCCGGCAGATCATCCGAAGTATATGGTAATGATTACCGCCAATGGCGTAGCGGCAACGGAAAGCAGCGATGCGGTGTGTGCGCCGTATACAAAGCAGGTGCTGACGGGCGTTCTTATGAACGGAAAAATTGCGCCGGAAAGCGAAGCGCCAACTGCAAATGAAGAAGATAAAATAGAAGTTCCGGATGTAAAGGGACTGCCAATGCAAGATGCAAAGGATAAGCTTTCGGATGCGGGCCTGCAATCGTCGCTTGATGGGAGCGGAACCGTTTTGGGACAAATTCCGGCAGCGGGAGAAAAGGTGAGCGCGGGCAGCGTGATTACGTTGTCAATGGAAAATAAATCGGTTCAGCAGGGCGGAACGGAAAAGATTACGGTTCCGGATCTTGTAGGTCTTACCCTCATCGACGCCAGAAATAAGGCGCTTGCGGCAGGATTGGAATTTATTGCGCTGGGCGAAGGAACGGTTCAGAAACAAATGCCGGTCGCAAATTCGCAGGTAGAAAAAGGCAGCCGCATCGTTGCGGATTTTAAACTACCAATTGCGTCGGGGCAGTAGAACAACACAACATTTTGTGGTATAATCAAACAATGTGAAATCAGGGGGTGCAAGAAAGTGAAGCTTTCCGAACTGGTTCAAGGCATGAATTGTGAAATTTATGGTGATGAAACTGTAACAATCAAAGATTTAAAATATGATTCGCGCACGGTGAAACGGGCGGATTTGTTTTTTTGTATTTCCGGATTTGCAGAGGATGGGTTAAAATATGCGCCGGACGCGATCGAAAAAGGCGCGGCGGCAATCGTCGTAACCGAATTTCAGCCGGAGCTCAATGTAACGCAGGTTGTGGTAAAAAATGACAGGGAAGCAATGGGACTCATTGCCTGCCGCTTTTTTGGATATCCGGCCAGACGAATGAAGATGGTGGGCGTAACGGGAACAAACGGAAAAACCACTACCACCTATATGCTCAAGGCAATCGCCGAGCAGGCGGGCATGAAGGCGGGGCTGGTGGGAACAATCCGCAATATGATTGGCTCTGCGATGATCCATACGGAACGCACGACGCCGGAGTCGGTCGATTTGCAGCGACTGCTGAAAGAAATGGCAGATGAAGGGTGCGACCTTGTGGTGATGGAGGTTTCGTCTCATTCGCTCGTCTTAAAACGTGTGTTTGGAATTGAGTTTGATATTGGTATTTTTACCAACCTTACGCAGGATCATATGGATTTTCATCAGACATGGGATCACTATATTTCGGCAAAAAGTATGCTCTTTGAGCAGTCGCAGATTTCTGTGATTAATATAGATGATGACAGCGCGGCAAACATGATGGCTGCCGCAAAAAGCGAAGTGATCAACTACAGCGTCATGCAGCCCGTGCAATTTGAGGCGAAGGAAATTGAAATCACCCACGAAAAAACGCGTTTCCAGGTGGAAGTCGGCGGACGCACGCTGCACATTGAAGTCGGGATTCCGGGATATTTTACGGTCTATAATGCGCTGGGCTCCATTGTGGCTGCGAATGCGCTCGGCATCGACACCTATTGCATCGAGCGGGGGCTGCTTGAAATGCCGCCCGTGGAAGGCAGGTTTGAGCCACTCGATACGCACGGCGGAGAGTTTAGCCTCATTCTTGATTATGCGCACACGCCGGACAGCCTCAAAAATGTGCTCGATACCGCAAAGAAATTTGCAAAAGGAAGAATTGTTACAATCTTTGGCTGCGGGGGAAATAGAGACGCGGTGAAGCGCGCGATTATGGGAAAAATCGCAGGGGAGAAATCCGACTTCACAATCATCACGTCCGACAATCCCAGATTTGAAGAGCCGGCGGCAATCATCACTCAGATCGAAGAGGGCATGAAGCAGACGCAGGGAGAGTATATCTGCATCGAAAACCGCAGGGAAGCGATTGAATATGCCATCCGCAACGTGCAGAAAAATGACGTCATCCTGCTTGCGGGAAAAGGACATGAGGATTATCAGGAAATAAAAGGTGTCAAGCACGACTTTGATGAAAAGGTCGTCGTAGAGGAACTTTTAAATAAGCTTGGGTATCATACCAAACAGAACCGAGAGGAATAACGCCCCATGAATTACACGGTAAATATGCTCGTGACCATTCTGATTTCTTTTGCAATCACGTTTGTCGCGGCAAAAATCATTATCCCGCTCCTGAAAAAGGCAAAAGCGGGCCAGCATGTGAGGGACGACGGACCTCAGACGCATCTTGTGAAAGAAGGAACGCCCACCATGGGCGGCGTGATTATGCTGATCGGCATTGTTGCCTCCTGCTTTATTTTCGCGGGGGATGATTTGCGATATACGGTTTTTTCAGTGATTACCGTGCTGGCGTTTTCCATGATTGGATTTTTGGATGATGGGCTCAAATTGTTTAAAAAACGGTCTCTGGGTTTGCGTGCCTGGCAGAAAATTGTTTTGCAGTTTGTGGCGGCGGCTGTGGTCGCGTGTCTCGCTTACTACTGGCTGGGGCTTGACAAAGCCTTTGTGCCGGGTTCCGGACAAATCTGGGAGATGGGCGTGGGATATATTCCCTTTACTATGTTTATCCTCATCGCGATGGTGAACAGTGTGAACCTCACAGACGGGCTCGATGGGCTAGCGACAGGCATTACGCTGATAAACTCGGTGACGTTTCTGCTGATCTTTATATTAAGCGTGATGGGCGCGGCGGCAATCTCGCCGGAGATTCTGTCGGATATGTCAAACATGACCATGTTCACCGCGGCTGTAGCGGGCTCCTGCATTGCGTTTTTATGCTTCAACAGCCATCCGGCCAAGGTGTTTATGGGCGATACCGGTTCTTTTGCGCTGGGCGCGGCTTTGACCGCGATGGGAATTGCGACGGATATGCAGCTTTTCCTGCCGATCATGGGCTTTATGTTCGTGCTTTCGGCAATCTCGGTGATCATTCAGGTAGGCTCTTTCAAGCTGCGCGGAAAGCGCGTTTTTCGGATGGCGCCGCTGCATCATCATTTTGAGCTGGGCGGAGCGGCGGAAACGCAGGTTGTGTCGGGTTATATGGTGGCAACAATGCTGTTTGGCGTTGGGGCGCTGATTTTATTTTTCGTTTCAGTGTAAACATAATTGGGGGAAGCGGAGATGGACTACAAGGATAAAAAAGTACTGGTAATCGGAATGGCGAAGAGCGGAGTATCTTCCGCCGCCCTTTTGTGCCGCCTGGGCGCGGACGTAACGATTTATGATATCAAGCCAAAGCAGCATCTGCCGGAGCATTTGCTGGATGAACTTGAGGGTTTTTCCTATCACGACATGCTGGGAAAGGATCCGATCGATATCATTCACGAGATGGATATTCTGGTTCTGAGCCCCGGCGTGCCGCTTGGCCTGCCGTTCATCAAACGCGCCTACGAGCTTAATAAAAGCGTGATTGCGGAAATAGAGCTTGGTTTTGCGGTGTCCAAAGCGGATTTTATCGCGATCACCGGCACAAACGGAAAAACGACGACAACCGCCCTTACAGGCGAAATCTTTAAAAATGCGGGAGTCCCGACGCATGTGCTGGGAAATATTGGTATTCCTATCACACAGGAGGCAATGAAGACAAAGCCGGGGGACGTGGTGGTTGCGGAAACGGCGGCGTTGCAGCTCGATACGATTGTAGATTACCGTCCAAAGGAAAGCGCGATTCTGAATATCACGGAAGACCATCTGGACCGTTATCAAACGATGGAAAATTATACGGCTGCCAAGGCGAAAATTTTTAAAAACCAGCGCGCGGAAGATTACTGCGTTTTAAATTACGATAATGAGCTTGTGCGGGCATTGGAGCCTCAGATTCAGGCAAAGGTCGTGTGGTTTAGCACGAAAACGAAGCCTGAAAACGGAGCGTATGTTGCGGATGGAATGATATACTTTTCTCTGAACGGCAGCACGCAGGAAATTTTGCCGGCATCCGAAGTCAAAATTCCGGGACGGCACAATCTGGAAAACGCGCTCGCGGCAACCGCGCTTGCCTGCTTGTATGGAATTTCAGCGGAAGTGATTGCGCATACGCTTCGCACCTTTCCGGGCGTGGAGCACCGGATTGAATTTGTGCGCACGGTGAATGGCGTTTCATTTATCAACGATTCCAAGGGAACCAATCCGGACGCGACAATCAATGCAATTCAGGCAATGACTACGCCCACGGTGCTTCTTTTGGGCGGATTTGACAAGAAAAATGATTTTGTCCCTTTATTTCAGGAGTTCACGCCCATGATCAAGGCTGTGATTGTCTTAGGAGACACCGCAGATAAAATCATAGAGGCGGCACAGGAATGCGATTATCCGAATTACATCAGAGCCACCGGCTTTGAAGATGCGGTATTGAAAGCCTACAGCATTGCCGATGAAGGAGATACGGTTCTTCTCTCGCCGGCATGCGCAAGCTGGGATATGTTCCAGAACTTCGAAGAGAGAGGGCGGATCTTCAAAGAAATTGTGAAGGGCCTTTGAGAATATGAAGAAAAAAAGCAGCCTGCCGAAAGGTTCGATCGATTATTCCTTATTGATTGTAACATTGATTATAGTCGCATACGGGCTGATCATGGTTTTTAGTTCCAGTTATTATATGGCGCAATCATCCAAAAATTATGATTATGACGGATTGTATCTGTTCAAAAAGCAAATTTTTGGAGCGGTCATCGGCCTTGCCGTGATGATTTTTTTCATCTTTTTTGATTATAAAAAGCTGATTAAGCTCAAGTATGTGTTTTTGGGCGTTGCAGTAGTGTTTATGATCGCTGTGCTTGTGCCGGGCGTGGGAAAAAATTTGAATGGTTCCAGCCGGTGGATCTACATTTTCGGCGTCAGCGTACAGCCGGCTGAAATTGCCAAGTTTGCCTTGATTATTTTCATCGCGGCGACGATTTACGTCAACAGAAACAGGATGGACACCTTTCGATATGGCATCCTGCCGCCGTTTTTGGTATTGATTCCCCTTTGTGTGCTGCTGTTTTTGCAGCCAAACTTTTCGGCTGTGATCGTGCTGTGCGCCCTTACCTTTATTATGATTTTCATTGGAGGCGCAAAGGGCTGGCACCTTGCCGCAATCGGCGGAGTGGGCGTTGTGGGCGGAGTGGTGCTCATGATCAGCGAACCATATCGCGTGGCGCGCCTGACCTCCTTTCTCGATCCGTGGCAGAATCCGCAAGGGGACGGGTATCAGGTCATACAATCCCTCTATGGGGTTGGCTCGGGCGGGCTGTTTGGTCAGGGGATTGGAAACGGAACCCAAAAACTGTCATGGCTGCCCTATAGTGAGTCAGACTTTATTTTTTCGATTATTGCGGAGGAACTCGGACTGGTTGGTGCTGTTATCCTGCTGGCGCTTTTCATCTTCATGGTTTACCGGGGGATCAAAGTTGCCGCAACAGCGCCTGACCTGTTCGGTACGATGGTTGCGACAGGCATTATCGTGCTGATCGCGCTGCAGGTGATCATCAACGTCGGCGTTGTAACAAGCCTGCTGCCGCCCACCGGCGTTTCCCTTCCGTTTATCAGTTATGGAAGCTCGTCGCTCGTCATTTTTATGGCGATGATAGGAATTTTATTGAATATTTCCAAGCAGGCGAGAAGGATCATGATGGCTTCAAAGCAAAATTAGTGTTGGAGGACCGATGAAAGACAAAAATAATCCGCACAAATCACGCGGTGTAGGAAAAACAATTGCAGCGGTGGTAATCGCGATTCTGCTCCTCGCGGGAGCCGGATATTTCATATATGCCTATTTTCAGGTGGAAGATGTTGCAGTAAGCGGAAATGTGAAGTACGATTCCAGTTATATTGCAAAGATTGCGAACATTCCGCCCAAAATGCATATGTTTTTGGTGGATACGAATCAGATCAAAGAGAATATAGAAACGGAACCCTACCTTGAGGTGGCAAATATCACCAAGCAATATCCCAAAACGCTTGCGATCGAGGTAAAAGAACGCACGCCGGAAGCGCTGATCGCCGCTTCGGAGCAATATCTTCTTGCGGACATCAACGCAAATGTGCTGGAAATACTTCCTGCGCAGGCAAGCGACCAGTATCCGCTGGTGGAAGGTTTCATCCTCACGTCGGCAAATCTCGGAAAGCAGGTTTCCACGGAGGACGCGTTTAAAATATCGGTTTATACAGACCTTTTGAACGCACTGAAAGAAAAGGACATGATTGCTCAAATTGCCCTGATCGACCTTACGGACGTCAACAGCATCAAGCTGAAGACGAGGGAAGGGCTCACCGTCAAGTTCGGACAGGCGGAAAAATTCGTTGACAAGGTAAAGTGGATTAAACGCACCATTCCCAAACTAACAGAAACGGATAGAACCTCCGGCACGCTGGATGTGTCGTCCGGTGCGCAGGCCTCGGTTTATGCGTCGAATAACACGCCGGAGCCGGATACGCAAGAGCCCGTCGATCCGAATGCCACGCAGAGTCAAGAGCCCGATTCCCAGCCATCCGAATGAACGGGAAAAAGGCATGAATATAACAAAAATGTAACAAATTAGGATAAAAGTATTTTGTTTTTCTGAGCGATGTGGTATGATAGACACAATGGTTTTTTGTATCCAGGAGAAAAGGATGCTAAGGTTGGTTTTTGAATGAGAGATTTCAAAACGGTCATAGAATTTGGAACGTCGAAAATTTCCTGCACCGTCGCTGAGAAAAAGCAGCGAATGGGGTTGGAAGTTTTAGGTTACGCTCAAGTTCCATACGAGGGAATCAAACAATCCAAGTGGGTTGATCCCAAAAATGTGATTTATGCGGTGGAACACGCTCTGGAGGCATGCGAGCGGCAAACGGGGTTTCGAATCAGGACTGCGGATGTGGGAATCCCGGGTTCTTTTGTTAAAGTGATCAATGAAAACGCGCAGGTTCCTGTCAAAGGACGCGTGTCAGAAAAAGACGTGGATCTTTTAATTGATAAGGCGCGTTGTTTTGATTTTCCGGAAGACCTGACATTGGTGCACGAATGGCCTGCATGGTTTCTCCTTGATGATGACAACATCTATCTGGAGCCTTACAATATTCCGACCAAACGCTTAAGAGGCTGCGTATCTTTTACGTTTGCCAATAAGTTTTTCCTAAAAGATGTGATGGATCTGTTAAACCATTTAGGTGTGCGCGTGGATTATTTTATTCCGGAACCGCTTGCGCAGGCGCTTTATCTGCTGCCTGAGGAAAAGCGTGACTCCATCGCGGCGCTGATTGACATTGGATATTACAGCACAAATGTATCTTTGGTATACGGCGATTCCATTTTGTATTATGGGACGGTGCCGATGGGCGGGGGACACATTACCCACGACATCGCTTACGCCATGAAAGTGGATACTGAAACGGCGGAGCAGTTAAAGCGCCGCTATACGTTCGGGCTTTCGGACAACAACAGCATTTCGCAGCTTTTTGCGAAGGGCTCGGACGGAAAACTAAAAAAGTATCCGTACGATTTGTTAAAAGAAATTATCGATGCAAGGGTAGAGCATCTGATCTTATATATTTGCGGGCTTCTCAATAAATCGGAGCACAGCATCAGCCGTAAGATCAACATTTACCTGACAGGCGGAGGGCTTGCGTTTATGAAAGGGTCGGATAGCTTTTTCAGAGCGATTTCCGGCAGAACGCCGGCGCTCATCCGCGTGCCCAACACAAAGCTGCAGCCGCCGGATATGCATTCGGCTTATGCGCTTATGCAATATGCGTATGATGGTTACATTCAAAGTAAATCCCCTGCCAGAAGAAAAGGCATTTTTGGGAAGGGGCAGGATGTACTGTTTGAATAATTTACCCATACTCTAAGGAGGAAAATAAATGTCACTTGAATTTGATAATAACAGTGAAAACTTTGCTAAGATTCGTGTGTTTGGCGTAGGTGGAGCTGGAAATAATGCGGTAAACCGCATGATCGAGTTCGGCGTAAAAGGTGCGGAACTCATAGCGGTGAATACAGATAAGCAGGCGCTTTTCCTGTCAAAGGCGGATCAAAAAATTCAGATTGGCGAAAAGCTAACCAAAGGACTTGGTTCCGGTGCCGATCCGGATACAGGAAGAAGGGCGGCAGAAGAAAGCCGGGATGAGCTGGAACAGGCAGTAAAAGGTTCTGACCTTGTGTTTGTTGCGTGCGGTCTGGGCGGCGGAACGGGAACGGGTGCCGCGCCTGTTCTTGCGGAGATTTCAAAAGACAGCGGAAGCCTCACCATTGGGTTTGTTACCAAACCGTTCTGGTTTGAAGGGCATCCCCGCTCAAAAGCAGCTGACGCAGGATTTGAGGAGCTAAAATCAGTTGTGGATACGATTGTCACAATTCCCAACGATAAGCTTTTGAGCACGGTGGGAAAAGATACGCCCCTTGTGGACGCGTTCCGCGTCGCGGACGATGTGCTTCGTCAGGGAATTCAGGGCATCATAGACCTGATCGGAAAGCCGGCCCTCATTAACCTCGACTTTGCTGATGTGAAGAAAGTGATGACGCTTCGCGGCGTTGCGCATATGGGTATTGGCATAGGGTATGGTGAGAATAAGACGGTAGAAGCTGCCAAACAGGCCATCAACAGCCCGCTGCTCGATACCACAATTGAAGGTGCGCGAGGCATTATCTTTAATGTAACAGGCGATCCTTCTCTGGGAATGTACGAAATCCAGGAAGCGGCAAAGATCATTCAGGAGGGTGCTGATCCGGAGGCTGATGTGTTCTTCGGTGTGTGCATCGATCCTTCTCTTGATGATGAAGTGCGCATCACTGTGATTGCAACAGGTTTTGACGCGCCGGGCACAGTGGCGACAAAGCAGGCGCCCAAACAAAAGCTGGAAGAGAAAATTGAATTTACGGAAGAAGTTTCCCTTGACTTAGAGCCGGTTCCGTTCAGGGGAGAAAAAGCTTCTGCCGTGCCGGAAAAAGAAACGGCAGATAAGCACGAACCGCTTGACGTATTTGGCGACGAGGATTTGGAAATCCCGTCTTTCCTGAAAAAGAAACCCAGAAGAAACAGGACCGATTATTAATCAAAACAAGCAAAAGAAGACCTTTTTCATAGCAAAAGGTCTTTTTTTATTGTATTCATTAAAAAGATTAAAAATATTTCATTAAAATCTACACAAAGCGACAAAAAACGTCAAATATTGAATGTTACGATAAGATTATGAAAGAATAAGTGGGTTTCATCATGATGGATAAAGGAAGCAGTAAATTTACAGCTGAATATTACCCTCCTTTGATGACGACAGAAGAAGAGCAGGCAGCTTACAGGAAAATGGAAGAGGGCGATCCACACGTCAAAGAGCTTTTAGTAGAGCGGAATCTTCGGCTTGTCTTTTATATTGCGCGAAAATATGCAAAGAATGAGGCTGATTTTGACGATTTGATGTCTGTGGGAAGTATTGGGCTTTTAAAGGCATATGAACATTTTGACGTTTCAAAAAAAGTAAAATTTACAACGTTTGCTTCACAATGCGCAAAAAATGAAATCAGGATGTATTTGCGGCGAATGCGAAAATCAAATGAAATCTCTCTGGAAGATGCGGTAAAGGGCCGCGGCGGAGCGGCAATCCGTTGGGAAGATATCTTCGGAACTCAAAGCGACGGAATCATGGAAGAGATGAAATGGAAGGAATATTTGCTGATTATTAGCGAAGTGATCGGTAGCCTTCCCGCGCGGGACCGTGAAATGATGAAATACCGGCTGGGGATGAACGGACATGCGGAAAAAACCCAGAAGGAGGTCGCTGATATGTTAGGCGTATCGCAATCGTGCGTTTCAAAAGTGGAGCACAAGGTGATGGCGCGAATGAAAAAAAGTATGGGATTTGACCTCAAAAAACGTGAAAAGATATGATTTCTGAAGCCGGATATGCTATACTAAACACAATGAATGAAATTCGCAGCGGAGGATATGCGTGTGAAATGTATTTATTGTGATTTTCCGGAAAGCAAGGTTGTTGATTCGCGTCCCGTGGATGAAGGCACGTCGATTCGTCGGCGCAGGGAGTGCCTTAAGTGCGGTAAACGGTTTACCACCTACGAAAAGATAGAGAGTCTGCCAGTCTTTGTGATCAAGAAGGACGGCAAGCGCGAAATATTCGATATTGAAAAGATCAAAAAGGGAATTGTAAAGGCTTGTGAAAAGCGTGAGGTTTCTTTTCAGGATATTGAAGAATTGATCAATGAAATCGAGCGCTCGGTTTATAACGCGCCCAGTCAGGAAATTACCTCGCATGAGGTGGGCGAGATCGTTATGGATGGTCTGCGCAAGCTTGATGAGGTAGCCTATGTGCGCTTTGCGTCGGTTTACAGGCAGTTTAAGGATATCAATACATTCCGTGAAGAATTGAATAAGCTGCTCATGGAGAAATAGATGAACGCGTTTGAAAAAAATGTAAAACGCGGGTTTTTGCTGTGCGAAAAAAACGGCGTCAAATATCTGACGATTCCATCCTTCCTTGAGGCAGGATATGAAAAGCATTGCTATACCACGCGGATCGGCGGAGTAAGCAAGGGGGCGTTTGCATCCCTAAACCTGAGCAAGACAAGGGAGAGCTCTCCGGAAAACAAAGAAGAAAATTATCGCAGGGTGTGCGGCGTTTTGTCCGTGCCTTATGAGTCCCTTGCCATTGTGAATTATGCGCATGGGGATGGAATTTATTGCGCGCAAAAAACGGACGCGGGGAAGGGAATTACGCGGCAAAGCGATTTACCGGCCTGTGACGCGATGGTGGTCTGTGAGCCGGGTATTACGGCGGTTACCCTGCATGCGGACTGTGTGCCTGTCTTTTTTGCGGATCGAAAGGGAAAGGCGGCGTGCGTGAGCCATGCCGGATGGCGCGGAGTCATGCAGGAGCTTCCGGCAAAGATTACGGACGTTTTATTGGAGCGGTTTTCGGTATCGCCGGAGGATATTTTAATCGGCATCGGCCCTCACATCATGGAATCCTGTTTTGAAGTGCAGGCGGATGTGGCGGAGCCCTTTGCGGCACGCTTTGGGCAAGATGTTGTAAAGCAGGCGGAGGGTAAGCTTTTTGTAAGTCTGCAACGTGCGCTTTTAAAGCAGCTGGAAAAAAAGGGGATTCCTCCGGAAAACATTACCTGTGCAGATTTGTGTACCTACAGCAAGGAAGACCTGTTTTATTCCCACAGGCGGGATTGTGGAAACACCGGCGCGATGGGTTCGTTTATTTCTTTGGGATAAAAGTGTTTTGAAGAATGATACAACGGTTATAAATTAAATGGGATAAATTTTATACAAAGAAGGTAGTGCTATGGACAGAATATATTTGGATTACGCGGCGACGACCTATGTGAAGGACGAGGTGCTTGAGGCGATGAAGCCTTATTATAAAGAGCATTTCGGAAACCCGTCCAGCATGTACGAAAGCGGAAGATATGCAAGGCGCATCTTGGACGAGGCGCGTGAAAGCGTCGCAAAATGTATTAACGCGAAATTCACAAATGAGGTCTATTTTACGTCTTGCGGGACGGAAAGTGATAACTGGGCCCTCAAGGGGGTTATGGAGGCAAATAAGGCAAAAGGAAAGCACCTGATTACGACTGCGGTGGAGCATCATGCGGTGATCGATACGGCGGAGTATCTCAAAAAACAGGGCTGCGACGTGACGTTCCTGCCGGTTGACGAATTTGGCATGGTCAGCGCGCAGCAGGTAAAGGATGCGATCAGGGATGATACGGTACTGGTATCGATTGTTTATGCTAATAACGAAGTGGGAACCATCAATCCGATTGCGGAAATCGGAAAGGTGACGAAAGAAGCGGGCGTGTTACTTCATACGGATGCGGTTCAGGCCGCGGGGCATCTGCCCCTTGATGTGCAGGCAGACGGCGTTGATCTCCTTTCCATCTCGGCACATAAATTTTACGGTCCCAAGGGAATCGGTATGCTGTATATCCGCAACGGAGTCAAAATCGAGCGGTATGTACACGGCGGCGCGCAGGAAAGAAAACGGCGCGCGGGAACGGAAAATGTACCTGAGATTGTCGGCCTTGCAAAGGCGCTGGAACTCGCAACGCAGGAGATTGCGCAAACAAATGAGAAATTAACAGGGCTTCGCGACTACATGATCGGCGAAATTCTGAATAAAATACCATACACAAAGCTTAATGGGCATCCCACGCAGAGGCTTTGCAACAATGTAAACATCTCTCTTGAATTTATCGAGGCGGAAGCATCGCTTTTAAGCCTTGACCTTGCGGGAGTGGAATGCTCCAGCGGTTCGGCGTGTGCAAGCGGTTCTTTGGAATCGTCGCATGTGCTTCTCGCAATGGGGATTCCGGCAGAGATCGCAAAGGGCGCGCTGCGCTTCACGATGGGAGAGACGACCACAAAAGAGCAGGTGGATTATACGGTGAGTCAGCTTGTGGAGTTATCCGAGCGGCTGCGGAAGATTTCACCGCTGTTTGCACAGCAACATGCATAATGCAGGCTACACAAAGAAAAGGAGATATTAAATTATGTATACAGAAAAATTGATTCAGCATTTTCAACAACCTCATAACGTAGGCGTTATGGAGGACGCGGATATCGTAGGCGAGGCAGGAAGCCCGACCTGCGGAGATACCACAACGGTTTACCTTAAAATGGACGGAAATGTGATCAAGGATATTTCGTTCCAGACCTATGGATGCGCGGCGGCAATCGCAAGCTCAAGCATCCTGACGGATATGGTGAAGGGCAAAACAATTGAAGAAGCGCTGAAAATAACAAAGAACGATATTGTAGAAGAGCTCGGCGGAATGCCGGCAGAAAAGGTGCATTGTTCGCTGCTTGCAGAGGACGCACTCAAGACGGCGCTTCATAAAGTGCTGGAGGATAGCAAATAATACTGATTTACAATTGGCGTTGTTTGGGCTATAATAAAGTGAAGTAGGTTAGCGGCGACAAGGAGGCGGGAGCATGGCAGATTTAGATAAAACGATGCAGTTTAATTTTGACAAAGAGCTGGAAAATCCGGTGCGTGGTATTATTCGTATTGTGAGTGAAGCAATGCGTGAAAAAGGATACGATCCGGTGAATCAGCTTATCGGCTATATTGTTTCCGGCGATCCGACGTATGTGACAGGATATAAAAATGCGCGTTCGCTGATTGCGAGCGTGGATCGTGACGAACTGCTCGAAGAACTTGTGAGCTACTATATCAAACAAATGTAATTAAGCTGATCACGCCTGCAATATTTTTTTCAGGCGTGATTTTTTTTAGCAAAGGAGAATGGATTGGGCAGAATATTAGGTCTTGATGTGGGGGATGTGCGTATTGGAGCGGCGCTTTCGGATCTGTTGATGATTACGGCGCAGGGGCTTGAAACCTATACGCGTAAGGAAGAGCAGGCGGATATCGAGCATTATTGTGAGCTGATCAAAGCAAATGATGTAGATAAAATTGTCTGTGGTCTGCCGAAAAATATGAACGGTACCATCGGCGAACAAGCTGAAAAAGTACAGCAATTTGCGGAGAAGCTGAAGGAAGCGAGCGGCTTGCCCCTCATCTATTGGGATGAGCGGCTTACTACCAAAAGTGCGCAAAGGACGCTTCTGGAAGCGGATATGAGCCGGAAAAAACGCAAAGCGGTTGTCGATAAGATTGCCGCAGTATATATTTTGCAGGGGTATATGGATAGCCTGTAATCTGAAAAGGAAAGGAAAAAAGCAATGAGTGAAGAAGAATTGAATTTGATTGAAATGCAGGATGAGGAAGGAAACGTATTAAAATTTGAGCATTTGCTTACGTTTGAGGTGGATGAGGATTTTTATGTTGCGTTTACGCCAGTCGAAAAAATGGAAGAGTTTGATGTGGGCGAAGTTTTGATCATGCGCATCAAGGAAGACGATGAAGGCGATGTTTATCTTCCGATCGAAACGGAGCAGGAACTCGACGAATTGTGGGCTATTTTCCAGCAGCTTTATTATGAGGACGAAGAAGACGAAGAGGAAACGGAAGAATAAGCTTTTCGGTTCACGCAAAATTGTTTTTAAAAAAGCAGCATGGCAAAAAGCGGTGCTGTTTTTTTGTGCAGGCGATTGAAGATATTTTACAAGAATTTTCCGGCAGTTTGATTTACAATAAAAAGGACTTGCAGGAGGAAGGCATATGAAAAAAGAGGTTCGTACCATTTGTTTTGATGAAGAACTGCGGATTGAGGCATATTGTCTGGAGGGCATCGTGCAGCCTTTCCCAAACCATTTCCACGACCACTATGTCGTCGGCTATATTGAAAAGGGAAAACGCCGATTGTCCTGTAAGAATAAAGAATACTTATTAGACAGGGGAAGTATTATCTTGTTTAATCCGGGGGATAACCACGCATGCGCACAGGTGGATGGCGAGGCGCTCGATTATCGCGCGCTGAATATCCCCACGGAGGTTATGCGCGAAATGACGGCAGAAATAACGCGAAGCGCGTATCTCCCTGATTTTTCTGAAACGGTGCTGCAAAGCGAAGAATTGCTGTCTTATTTACATCCGCTTCATCAAATGATTATGTGCGGATCAATTGAGCTGGAAAAAGAAGAATGCTTTTGGCTGACGATCTCTTTTCTTGTAGAACGATATGGAAGGGAAGCGCAAGGGGAATCTGCTGATTTTTCAGAGGAAGTGCAAGCTGCCTGCAATTATATGGAAGAGTATTTTACGCAATGTGTGAAGCTCGATGAATTGTGCAGGTATGCCGCTTTAAGCAAGTCAGCGCTTTTGCGTGCGTTTACAAAACGAAAGGGCATTACGCCTTATCGCTATTTGCAGGCCGTCCGCATCAATCACGCAAAAAAGCTGCTTGAACAGGGCGTGAGCCCCATGGATACGGCATTTCAAACAGGGTTTTCGGATCAGAGCCATTTTACAAATACATTCAGCGTGTTTATTGGCCTGACTCCGGGCGCCTATCGGGACATCTTTCGGAATAAAGACAGAGGGCAAAACATTGGGGACTGAACTGGAAAATAAGAAGCTGACGACAGGACATCTTTCAGCACTGTTTACAATTATCATATGGGCAACTACCTACATCTCCACGAAAGTGCTGCTGACTGGTTTTCAGCCGGTCGAGATACTGTTTTTCCGCTTTCTGATCGGTTTGGGGATTCTTTTGGTGATTTATCCCAAAAAAATGCCCGCTACTACCAAAAAGCAGGAGCTGACGTTTGCACTTGCCGGGCTTTGCGGAATCTGCCTGTATTATCTTCTTGAGAATATTGCTTTGAATTACACCATGGCTTCCAACGTAGGAGTCATTATTTCGGTCGCACCATTTTTTACCGCGATTTTGACGCATTTTTTCGCGAAAAACGGCGAAAAGCTGAAATCGCACTTTTTCGTTGGTTTTGTCATTGCGATGGCAGGTGTATTTTTAATCTCCTATCAGGGAATGCAATTTCAGATGAACCCACTTGGCGACGCACTCGCGCTCGGCGCGGCATTTGTATGGGCATGCTATGCGGTGTTGACCAAAAAAATTGCCGGATTCGGTTTGCATACGATTCAAACCACCCGCCGGACATTTGCCTATGGGATTATTTTTATGATACCAACGCTCTTTTTCTTCCCGTTCGAGTTTTCGCTGGAGCGGTTTTCCAATTCCACCTATCTTTTCAACATTCTGTTTTTGGGAATCGGAGCATCGGCCTTGTGCTTTGTGACATGGAACTATGCGGTGAAGATATTGGGCGCGATTAAGACGAGCATCTATATTTATCTTGTTCCGGCGATCACTGTCGCAACGTCTGTCGTTATACTCGATGAGAGGATTACGCCGGTTTCCCTCGCGGGGATTGCATTAACGCTGGCAGGGCTTTTTCTTTCCGGCTCAAAATTGCGTTTTCAAAAAGCAAGGGTGCGGGCGGAAGAATAACAGGGAAATTCGAGAATCAGGCGGAAATCTTTTTTCCGGCAACCGCTTTATTGACCCGGCCCGTCATCAGCACCATCAGGATCAGGAAAATGGCGATATAGAAAGGGAATAGCGCAGGATTGACATATTGCGCGATCAGGCCGAAGACTGGCGGGATAAAGGTTGTCCCCACATAGGCGCAGGCCATTTGCAGGCCCATAAGGGACTGGGAGCGCGCTTTCCCAAAATTTTCAGGCGTGAGGTGCAGCATGGCGGGAAATATGGGAGCGCAGCCAAGTCCGATTGCAAACAGTCCGCAAAACAAGGTAACGGTGCCCGCTGGGAGCAGAAGCAGCACAATGCCTGCCACGATCAAAACCTGTCCGATTCCAATCATGCGCCGGCTGTTGATTTTCAGAGTGATGAAACCGGACGCCGCGCGGCCGACCGTGATGCCCACATAAAACATGGAAATCCATTGCGCTGCCGTTTCCGCGGAAAGCCCTTTTGCATCCACAAGAAACGTGCTGCCCCATACGCCGGTGGTACTCTCAATCGCACAATAGCAGAAAAAACCGAACAGGGCAGCTTTGGCGCCGTTGATTCCAAGGAGAGTCCCCAGCTTGGCCGGAGGCTCTTTTAATTCCTGTAAGCCCTGATCTGTTCCTGCAGCCTTTTTCCACAAGGGCAGAGATACGAGTAAAATGACGACCAGAACAATCTGGATGATTGCGATGATAAAGTAACCGTCCTTCCAGCCGCCTGCGCTTTGCAGTCGGAAAGACATAATCACAGGGCCAAGAGACGCGCCGATCCCCCAAAAACAATGCAGCCAGTTCATATGCATGGCCTTAAAGTGCAGGGCGACGAAATTATTCAGCGCCGAGTCCACCGCGCCCGCGCCTAAACCAAGCGGGATGGCGCACACGCACAGCCACATAAAATTTTGAGAAAATGCGAATCCGAGCAAAGCAAAGGCGGTCAGGGCGACGCTTATCGTGGTGACCGACCCGGTGCCCAGCCGCCGGATTATTTTTTCACTGAAAAAGCTGGATATAATCGTTCCGCCTGAAATAATCATGGTGATAATACCCGCAGAAGCGACGGGAACCCCCAGATCGAGATGCATGATCGGCCAGGCAGAGCCGATCAGCGAATCCGGCAGACCAAGGCTGATAAAAGAAATATAAATAATAATCAGTAATAAAGTCATCATAATTCCACACCCACTCGTCTTGAACGGCTTACGATGTTCTCAACCTTTCTATCTTCCATAAGGCTCTCCTTTGCTCGACTCTAGCGGTTCGAACTCTATTATAATACCATATTGGACAAAATTTGGAAGAACTAATTTTAGGGCGGTTGATCAAATAACTGCGCGGACAGAGTTTGCCAAAAACGGATGTGCGGCATATCGTATGATATACGCGCTATCTTTCATTTCTATGCTGCAATCTGTGCAGGAGCGGCGAAACGAAAAAAAACGTTTGTTCTACGCCGACTTGTGTGTAATTTGTGTGCAATTCTCCTGTTTTTTTCATAATGACTGAACAAAAGTCCGGATTCCGTCATTCTTTCGTTACATCCGGAGCGTATGATTTTCGATATCAGGTAAAATCTTTTTTAGCGCTCATACCAGAAAATAAAGGAGGGATCTTATGGCGACATCAAAAGCAGTTGCGGAAAAAATAAACGAGTTTGAAAATGCCTGCATTCAGATTGGAAATTTGATCGACCTGTATCGGCACGATAAAAGCAGTTTGATTCAAATCCTGCATCTTTCTCAGGAGATTTACGGTTATTTGCCACTTGAATTACAGGAATTTATCTCACGCGAGATGGATATTCCATTATCTGAAATTTCAGGAGTGGTTTCGTTCTATTCCTTTTTTTCCTCCGTGCCGAGGGGTGAACACACGATTCGTGTGTGTTTGGGTACAGCGTGTTATGTACGCGGAGGCAAACGGATTGTGGAGCACCTGAAAGAGCATCTGGGAATAGAAATCGACAGCACCACGCAAGACGGAAAGTTTACGCTGGAAATTGCGAGATGCATCGGCTCGTGCGGGCTTGCCCCGGCCGTAATGATCGACGACGTTGTATATAAGCAGGTGACGCCGAACAAGCTGGATAAGATTCTGGCGGAATTCTGAGGAGGTGGAATCCTATGAAGATACATGGAATTGAGGACCTGAAGAAAATAAAAAATGAGTATGACCAAAAGTTGTCATCCCACCGGCATCTCGTTTATTTGTGCGGCGGGGCGGGCTGCGTGTCGTCTGACTGTGAAAAGGTGGCGCAGGCTGCCAATGATTTTATCAGGAAACATCACCTGGAAAAGGATGTTCTGCTCGCGCAAACAGGATGTATGGGAACGTGCGCGGCAGGGCCGGTTATGATCGTGCAGCCGGAAAACACGTTTTACACCAAGGTAACGCCCGAATCGGTGGACACCATTCTGACCTCTCATATTCTGAATGGGAAAATACTGGAAAAACACACGTATTATGATGCGACGCTTCAACGCCATGTTCCCAAGATGGACGACATTGAATTTTTCAAAAAGCAGGTAAAAATAGCGCTCAGAAACTGTGGGAGTATGGCATACGCAGAGATTGACGCATACATCGCGCGCGACGGTTATGCGGCAGCCGCAGATTGGATTACGAACCGCAGCGCGAAGGATGTGGTTGAAGAAATCAAAAAATCGGGCCTTAAGGGCAGGGGCGGAGCAGGGTTTCCCACGGGAGTGAAATGGGAGGCGGCTTATCTTCAGGAAAATGATCACAAATATATTGTGTGCAATGCGGATGAGGGAGACCCCGGAGCGTTTATGGACAGGAGCCTGATTGAAGGCGATCCGCATTCCCTGATTGAAGGGATGATTCTTGGCGGATATGCGATCGGCGCTTCCAAAGGGTATGTTTATGTCCGTGCGGAATATCCGCTTGCAGTAGAACGGCTGGAAAATGCCATTAAGCAGGCAAAATCATATGGCTTGCTGGGCAAAAAGTTATTTGGGACGGATTTTACGTTTGATCTGGAAATCAGGATTGGCGCGGGGGCGTTCGTCTGCGGAGAGGAGACAGCGCTGCTTAATTCCATTGAGGGAAAACGCGGAGAGCCCCGCCAAAAGCCGCCGTTTCCATTTGAAAGCGGGCTGAAAGGATATCCGACGGTAATCGATAATGTAGAAACGCTGGTTAATGTTCCGGCAATCATGCTGAACGGAGCTGCGTGGTATGCGAGTATTGGAACGGGAAGCTCGGGAACCAAGGTATTTGCCCTTGCGGGGGACATTACCAATACTGGAATTGTAGAGGTGCCGGTTGGGATGCCGTTGGGGGATATTCTTTTTGACATCGGAGGGGGCACGCCAAACAATAAAAAATTTAAAGCGGCACAGATCGGCGGGCCGTCGGGCGGATGTATTACACCCGATCAGCTCAATACACCCACCGATTACGAGGCGCTGAAAGAGCTTGGCGCCATCATGGGAAGCGGCGGACTCATTTCCATGAATGAAGACGCGTGCATGGTCGATACGGCAAGGTTTTTTATGGAGTTTATTCAGGATGAGTCGTGCGGGAAATGCGTTGCGTGCAGAATTGGAACCAAGCGCATGCTGGAAATACTGGAGCGGATCACGCAAGGGCTGGGAGAGCCTGAGGATATTGACCTTTTGATCGAGCTGGGGAATACCATAAAAGATACGGCCATTTGCGGGCTGGGGCAAACAGCGCCCAATCCGGTATTGAGCGCGATCGAAAACTTCCGCGACGAGTTTATGGAGCATATCAAATATAAGCATTGCCGCGCGGGCGTGTGCGGGGAGCTATTTATATCTCCTTGTGAAAACACCTGCCCTGCTAATGTGAATGTGCCGGGATACACGGCGTTGGTGGCCGAAGGGCGGTTTATGGACGCGTACCATCTGATCCGTCAGGAAAATCCTTTCCCTGCCATTTGCGGGCGTATTTGTACACGGCCGTGTGAAAGTAAATGCCGCAGGCGCACCACGGACGAAGCAATTGCAATCTGTGATTTGAAGCGGTTTGTGGCAGACTATGCGCTGAAAAACGAGCAGCCATTCAAAAAGGATATTTTCTTCCCTAAAAACGGGAAACGCATCGCGGTTATCGGCGCCGGAGCCGCAGGGCTTACCTGCGGGCATTATCTGGTGCGGATCGGCTATGATGTGGATGTGTTTGAATCGGAAAAGATTGCGGGCGGGGTTTTGGCGTTCGGCATTCCGGAATACAGGCTGCCCATGAATGTGATCGAGCGGGAGATTAATCTGGTGGAACGAGAGGGCGTGAATATCCATCTGGATACCACAGTGGGAAAGGATATCAGTTTTGACGAGCTGCAGAGGGGGTATGACGCGATTTTCGTATCAACCGGAACGCAGATACCACAGCGGGTCGATATTTCAGGAGAGAGCCTTGAAGGCGTGATTCACGGGATCAATTTCCTGAAGATGATCAATCTGAAAGAGAAATTTGAAATCGGTGAACATGTGGTTGTGATCGGCGGCGGAAATACTGCGGTGGACAGCGCCCGTTCCGCGCTCCGGATGGGAGCGGAAAAGGTAACGATTCTTTACCGGCGTACCAGAAAAGATATGCCGGCCTATCAAAATGAAGTGAGAGAGGCACTGGAAGAGGGAATCGAGCTTATGGAGCTCATGCAGCCGATCCGGTTTATTGACAACGGCAAGCGGCATGTGAAGGGCGTGGAGTGCCAGTGCATGAAGCTGGGAGACTTTGGAAAGGATGGCCGCCGCAGGTCGGTGCCGGATGATGCGCAGCCGGTTGTGATCTATGCCGACACCGTTGTTCCGGCAATCAGCCAATATGCGGATCTGCCGTTTATTCCCGCCGCGGAAATCGGGCGGACTCAGTGGGGAACGTTTACCATAGACAACGATACCATGATGACAACCATTCCGGGCGTTTTTGCGGGAGGCGACATTGTCCGCGGGCCGGACAGCGTGATTCAGGCGATTGCGGACGGCAAACTGGCGGCGATTTCGATTGACCGTTATCTGGGCGGAAAGGGAATCTTAAACAAGGGAGAGAAGATCGATTTTACGCCGAAATATGACGACGATGAAATCGTGGAGCTCTCACGTTATCCGCTCGATATGCTGGAGCCGGAGAAGCGGAAAGATAACTTTAACGAAGTGGTGCTCGGGTACCACAAGTTAACCGCAATGGCGGAAGCCATGCGCTGCCTGCATTGCGAAAGGAGGTAAAACCATGATTCATGTTACGATCAATAAGCAGACCTATGATGTGGAAGACGGAATTACGATTATGGAAGCGGCACGGCGCAATAATATCAATATTCCAAACTTATGTTATATGCGCGGAACCCATGAGTTCGGGGCCTGCCGGATTTGCGTGGTTGAAGTGGAGGGGATGAAAAATCTGCAGGCATCCTGCATTACCAAAGTCCGGGAGGGGATGGTGGTCAACACCTATTCAAACCGTGTGAACAAGGCGCGCAAGGTGCTGTATGAGCTGATGCTTTCCGATCACTCGCAGGACTGCCTGAGCTGCACGCGCAACCAGACCTGTGAGTTTCAGAAATTGGGAAAACAGCTCGGCGTGGATGTGTCACGGTTTGAGGGGGAACGCTCCCAATATCACACGGATGCCTCCGTATCCATCACGCGCGACATGTCCAAATGTATTTTATGCAGGCGCTGCGTTACGGCATGCAACAATATTTAGGGAGCGGGAATTCTGAATGCGCAAAACCGCGGCTTTGCAACAGAGATTTCGCCGGCCATGAGCCTGCCGATCGGCACTGTTAATTGCGCGTTTTGCGGTCAATGCACGGTTGTTTGTCCGGTGGGGGCGCTCAAAGAGACAAGCGCAAAAAAAGATGTGTGGGATGCTCTTGAAAATCCAAAACGACGTACGGTGGTGCAGGTCGCGCCTGCGGTGCGCGTGGCGATCGGCGAGGAATTTGGATTGGACGCGGGAACGCGCGTGACAGGCAAACTGGCGGCGGCGCTGCGCAAGCTTGGCTTTGCGGATGTGTTTGATACGGATTTTGCGGCGGATCTTACTATCATGGAGGAAGGAACGGAATTTTTGAAACGCATCACAAATGCCGTGCTGGGCAAAAAAACGGTTTTGCCAATGCTGACAAGCTGCAGCCCCGGATGGATGAAATTTGTGGAACACAATTTTCCGGACTATTTGGAGCATTTGTCCACCTGCAAATCTCCGCACACCATGCTGGGGGCGGTTGTGAAGTCTTATTATGCGCAGCAGACCAACACCGATCCAAAGGATATGTTTGTCGTTTCCATCATGCCGTGTACGGCAAAGAAGTTTGAGATTGTGCGGGAGGAAATGAAGAATGATGAAGTGGCGAATGTGGATGCTGTGCTGACGACGCGTGAACTGGCGGATATGATTAAATCGGCGGGGATTGACTTTGCCCGCCTTGAGGAGGAAGAGTTTGACCACTCGCTGGGAATGTCGACGGGCGCGGGGGACATCTTTGGCCTGACTGGCGGAGTGATGGAGGCGGCGCTGCGCACGGTTTATGAACTGGTAACGGGCAGGGAACTGCCGTTTGAGGGATTGCATGTTATGCCGATTGAAGGATTTGACCAAGTAAAAGAGGCGTCTTTCGTGATTGAAGATCCGCTTGAGCAATATGATTTTCTCAATCATATCGAAGTAAGGATTGCCGTCACAAGCGGGCTTGCCGGTGCAAAAAAGCTGATGCAGCAAATGAAAGACGGCGACTCTCCTTATCATTTTATCGAAGTGATGGGGTGTCCGGGCGGGTGCATTATGGGCGGCGGTCAGCCGCGCTCGGAAGATACGAATGTAAAGGAAAAAAGGCTCAGAGGGCTTTATGCGGAGGATGAAAGCAAAGCGCTCAGGAAATCTCACCAGAACCCATATGTATTAAAGCTCTATGAAGATTTTCTTGGTGAGCCCAACGGACATCTGGCCCATGAGCTTTTGCACACAAGCTATGTGAAGAGGGGAATTTTCAACGAACTGACGGACAAAACCTATTGTGTCCAGCCGGATACGCCCATAAAAAGCAAGGCGCAAAAACCGGGCGTGGTAAAATACAGCTATTCGGACGAGCTGAGGCGGGCGAGAGAAGAAACGGAATCGCCCAAAATCATTGAACTGGAAGCGGTTAACCAAAAGCTGGAACAAGAGCTTGCGGAGGCGTATGAATCCATTGAGGTCTTAAAGGCGGTCGTTATGACCGAGAGCGAAAATACGAGGTAAACAGGGAATGGAGAAGCGGCGAGACAATCGGTTTTGCCGCTTTTCCGGATTTTCAGGGATGATTTGCATTTTCAAAGTACAAGTGTAATAATAGAGTATACCACAACTTAAACCGATATTATTAAGGCATTATCTGACGGAGGAAACCCATGGCTTGTGAAATAAGGGTTTTTGCTGCTGATTCCGATGCGGCTGTCCGGGAGATCATAAAGCACATTACATCAATGGAGGGATGGTTCTGCGATTTATCAGAAAACGGGATCGACGCTTTAAAACGCCTGCGAAAAAATGATTATGATTTGCTCGTTCTGGATGCCGAGCTTCGCGACATCGACGGGTATATTGTCTGCCGCCATTTCAGGAAAGGATCTCAGGCACCCGTGATTCTTACCAGCAGGCATTCGGGGGAGCGGGAGCGGATAGAGGCATTCTATTCTGGCGGGAATGATTTTGTGATCAAACCATTTTATCCGCTGGAACTCATGGCGCGCGCAAAAAACCTGATCAGGCTTTGCGGGTTATCGGAATCGCCGAAATCTTTGGCGGCAGGGCCGATCAAAATAGATCTCGATTTTCGCAGCGTATATGCGGGCGGGCGAAAAATTTCACTCGCGCCCAAAGAATATGATTTGTTATTGTTCTTTTGCAGGAATCCCCATCAGGCATTTTCCAGAGACATGCTTTTGGAGCTGGTGTGGGGGATGGATTATTTTGGATCGGACCGGACTGTAGACACGCATATCAAAAGCCTCAGAAGAAAACTGCAGCCATATCACACCTGTATTGAAACCGTGTGGGGTTATAGATATAAACTTGAAATCTAAAAACCTCACGTTTTATCCGTGAGGTTTTTCAGATACGGCATAAATGCCGCAATTATGGAGGCGCCACCCAGATTTGAACTGGGGGTAAGGGCTTTGCAGGCCCCTGCCTTACCACTTGGCTATGGCGCCATATGGAGCGGAAGACGAGATTCGAACTCGCGACATTCGCCTTGGCAAGGCGACGCTCTACCACTGAGCCACTCCCGCATATAATTGGCGACCTGGAAGAGACTCGAACTCTCGACCTCTAGCGTGACAGGCTAGCGTTC
>CAZQDA010000020.1:2658-35376 GCA_964592155.1 uncultured Christensenella sp. | reverse complement strand
GGGCTTGCGGGTAATTTCCAATATACGGCCATACAAGCGATGTCCATTACTGCGGTGCACAAGCAATTATCAGATGCCGGTCTTTCTGACGAAACGGTGGATATGGCGGTAGCCGCTTTTCAGGAGCGGATTGAACAAGACATTCAAAAACGCTCGGAAACAAAAGAAAATTTTGACTATGATTCGCATGAGAATAATAAACATTACTATGTTGTTACAAATCATAATTTGGACGACCCTAATTCTTTCCATACAGATATTTACAAGAAAATTACAAATCTTGATGTGAATTCCGGCGCTTTTGAAAAAGGCTTTCAATCATTTTATGATTGGTATTTTGAAAATATGGAAGCATGGAACGATGCGTGCAAGAATATTTGGGGCGATCCCGCACGCCAAAGCTCATTTATATATGATTTGGAATCTATTTTCTTCTAAACCGTTGATCAACCAAATCTATATCGGAGATCGTCCATAAAGTCGTTGATATTGCGCATATTCTCCGCTACCCGCCAATCCAGATAACCTGTCTGATCATACCACCCCTGCATTCCTTTTAAAAACCACGCCTTCGCTGCTGAAAATTCCTGATCAAAATTTGCACCCATATCGATATTGGAAAATTTCTGATAAATATCGGCGTTAAAGGAAAATTCGTCTTTCAAATCATGAATCGCTGGCGCATAATAACGTTTTGCATCTCTGCTGTTTTCAAATTCCGCCGGGAGTTTAGAGTCGCTAAACCTAGTGTAGCGGTCTTGCAGCCGCTTTTCAAACAATCCAACCAAATGATTGCCTTGTTCTTCGGACAAATCATTTTTAGCGAAATTCTTTAGCGTCGCTGTTGCCATTCCTGCCATGGCATATCCGCGGTAATTAGGGCCGCCAATTCTTTGATTGAACCCTTTCAATGTTTTCTGAATACTCACCAAATCTTTCAGGGTGTAATCCTGACCGTCTAACGTTACGGTTGATTTTAATGTGTTGATATTGCCTTGTCCGGCATCTTGTTGATGCATGATTTCCAGGCTCATTGCGTACACCTGATCTTGAAAAGCGGTATATCGATCCCAGTAGGATTCAGCATCCTCGTCGGGATGGCGAAAAAAGTCAAACGCCTCGTCCATAAAGCTATTCAAATCATAATCGCTCCTGTTTTTGATTGCGCTTGCAATATCATCCGTCCTTTTTGTCCAATTAGTATCAACGCCATAAACGTATCGCGGGTGATCACCGCGTATTGGATCAGGCAGGATTCCGTGCTGCCTTAAATCAATGGAAGAATCTGCACTCGCAGCCCGTGTCAATGATTCTCTGCTTAAAGAAGAAATATATTCTTCAAAGCTATCAAACCCTTCCGGCACTACAAATTCCACACCGTCCAAGCGTCTGACGACTTGATCAGGCGATGCCTCTACTTTTTCTTTGCCTGTATTTTCCGAATTTGCAGCCATGCTGAGTTCCGCCGCCTTTTGTGACTCTTTTGCAAAGGCCTCACCTGTTACCGGCATTTTAGACGTAATCGCAACGAATTGATCCATTTCCATTCTCCTTTAATAACCACCTATCATTTCATACTCTAAACTAACATGTTTTTATTTGGATTTATCATAGTATGAATGAAATGAATCTGTGGGTGAACGAAAAATTTTGAATTATTTATCGATACCTAAATTGAAAGGAACGAAGCGACTGAGGAGTTTTGGCATGGAGCATTTTTTATGGGCCCTGTGGGAAATAACCGTCAACTGTATAGAATGCTATTTTCTTTTTTATCTATTTTCAAAGCAGCTGGGCTATGATAAGACCCGTCAAAAAACGATATACCTCCTCTTGCTTGGCCTCATTGCCATCATAAGCGTTTTAAACCTGAGCGGCGTGCACTATATGGTTACCATGTGGGTGGTGTTTGCTCTTAAAATATGCTATGCGCTTGCCTTCCGGTGCGCGCTGGTCAAGCGCGTCATCTGGGGCTGTGCGGGAGCGTTTGTTGCTGTGATCGGAAATAATTTGATTGCCGTTATTCTCACATGGTTATCGGGCGGCAATATAGACGAGACCCTTCTTCCGGGCGATTCGCGTTTTGGGGTCACGATCCTTTACTGCATTGTGATTGTCATAATTTATTGGGTACTGTCCCGCATTCATTTGCAAAAAGAAATTAACCTGCCTTTGCATTACTCTATTTTGATGCTCGGCATCATGGTGGTTGGAGTGTTTGCAGCGGGAGAAGCAATTTCTTTTGCGATCCATTCCGAGCCTTCTTTGCAGGGGCGCATTGTGATGTCCGCAATCAGCGCCGCAATCCTCGTTATGACTGTCGCTATCATTTTTTTGTTTGAAAAAATCGGCTGCGCATTATTTGAAAAAATCCGTGCGGAAGCGCAGTTAAAACAAACGCATTTAGAGGAAGAGAATAATCGCCGCATCGCAGAAATGATGCGGGTGTGGCGGCATGATTTTCATAATTACTTAGAGGTGTTGCAAATACATTTAGAAAAGCAGGATTATGAACAATTAAAAAAATATATCGGTGAAACAAAACAGGATTTTCAATATGCACTGTCTTTATACGCAACCGGAAATTCATCTGTAGACGCGATTATTGCCAGTAAATTGTTGATCGCAAACAGTCACAAAATCGATGTGCGAATAAGCATAAATCCAATCCCCTCGCTGCCTGTCAGTGAAACACAAATGTGTGTTTTGCTTGGAAACCTCTTGGATAACGCAATCGAAGCATGTTTGAAAATCGGAGACAGCAAAAAACGGTACGTCAACATTCACATTGGCAGTAAAAAAGGAATGCTGGTTGTCAAGATTGAAAACAGCGCGAACGGGAATTACAACGATCATTTTACATCCAGTAAACCCACCGGAGATCATGGGTATGGCCTGGCGCGTGCAAAACAAATTGTCGGAAGTGCGGGCGGAACATTCCGTATTGAGCATTCAGAAGATGAGTTTGCTGTTGTCTTGCTTTTTCCGCTGCACATTGGAGGAGAGAAATGAAACTGCATATTGCAATGATAGAAGATGAGGAGGTTTTTTCCGATCAGTTGGCCAGTCTGCTGCAACAATGGACAAAGGAAACGGGAAATTATATCCATACGCACCTTTACTCATCAGGAAACCCCTTTTTACTGGATTTCGATAACGGAATTCCATTTGATGCTGTTTTCATTGACGTTATACTGCCTCATGGCGCAAATGGAATCGAGATTGCAAAAATGATCCGCAGAGTCAACGAGAGTATTCCCATCATTTTTGTTACCGGAGATACGGAAAATATTGGTCAGGGTTACCGCGTTTCGGCAATGCAATATTTAGTAAAGCCCGCGCGTTATTCCGACATCAAACTATGTATGGATAAGGTGCACGATCTTATTTCACGGTATGAAAAAACGATGTATTGTTTTCATAAGGGGAAAAAATCCATGATGCGAATCGCGTTTCAGGATATTTTATATTTTTCAAGCGCGCTCCAATATACTGAAATACATACTTGTCATGGCGTTGAAAGGCAGTTGGAGCGGCTAAAAAACATTGAGACTCTTCTCCCCAAGGAATTTATCCGTTGTCACAGGTCTTTTATCGTGAATATCGAAGCCATTCATGCGTTTGATTCTAAAACAATTGTATTAGCGGGCAACATTGTGCTCCCGCTAAGCAAAACATATCTTGAAGAGGTAACGGGCAGATGTATTGAATATTTTTCAAAAGATATTTTATGAGCGCAACTGTTATTCCTCATTTTTTGCCTTCCCGCATATTTTCCACAATTCATAAGGGCGTTTTCTTTCAAAATATGTTAAAATATGAAGCAACACCTTTCCAAAAGGAGGCAATATGGCAGATAACGTACACAAGATTGAATATAATGGAAAAGAAATTTATTTGATTGCAACGGCTCACGTTTCCAAGGAGAGCATTGAGCTGGTCAAAAAAGTGGTATCCGAAGAGCAGCCGGACAGCATTTGCATCGAACTGGACGAAGCGCGGTATCAGAATATTAAAAACCCTAAAAAATGGGAAGAAACCGATTTGATCAAAATTATCAAGTCAAAACGCGTGGGCTTCATGCTGGCGCAGCTCGCGCTGAGCGGCTTCCAGAAAAAACTGGCGGGCAAATTGGATACGCAGGTGGGCGGCGAAATGATTCAGGGAATGAAGTGCGCGGAGCAGACCGGCGCACAGCTCGTGCTTGCCGATCGTGACATTCAGACCACATTCATGCGCATCTGGCGCAAATTGAGTTTTTGGAAAAAAATCAAGCTTGCCCTGTCTCTGGTTTTCTCTTTCGGCGACGCCAAAGAAGAGGAAATTTCAGACGAAGAGATTGCCGAGCTGATGCAGGCAGATTTCCTTGACGCCGCAATGTCCGAGCTCAAAAAAGAATATCCTGAAATCGGTCAGATTCTGATCAGCGAACGGGATCAATTCCTTGCCAACAAAATAAAGAACGCGCCAGGAAAAAAGGTTGTCGCCATATTAGGTGCCGCGCATGTGCCCGGCGTCATACAGGAAATCCCCAAGGAGCAAGACATTGACGCGATCAATTTTGTTCCCCCAAAAAAGAAAGGCTCCAAGATTGTCGCGTGGGTGATACCCATCATTATCATCGGCCTGCTGGTCTATGCGTTTGCGCTGAATATCCAAACAGGTTTGCAACAGCTCTCCATCTGGGTGATCTGGAACAGCGGACTCGCCGCGCTGGGCACGCTCATCGCGTTGGGCAATCCGCTCAGCATTCTGGTCGCCGCTGTTGCCGCGCCGTTCACCTCCGTAAATCCCGTCTTAGCGTGCGGCTGGTTCGCGGGACTGGTTGAGGCAAATGTGCGCAAGCCGCAGGTAAAGGATCTGAACAATCTTGCCGAGGATGCGCTTCATTTTAAGCGGTATTACAAAAACCGCGTTCTCAAAACTTTGCTGGTCGTCATTTTTGCAAACATAGGCAGCACGGTCGGCACCATTGTGGCCGGACTGGATATCATAAAAAACCTGTTTTGAGCAATCACGTTGCAAAAGCCGCCCTTAAGGCGGCTTTCCATTTTTTCTGTTATCTTCCTGTAAGCTTAATTACCCGCACGGGCGTATTGCACTGCCTGCATTTATAGTCGCGGACATCTGCTCCGATCGATTGATCCATGGAACGGAATTTACAAATAACCTTACATTTTGGACATACTCCATAAGCCATAAGCTCGCCACGATAAAAAGATCGTTCAACCTGCTGTTGCATGACAAGCACCTCCTCCGCAATGATGATTGACGCCGGTGTTCCGGTGATCGCAAGATATATCGTTTGTACTATAGCACGGAACTTAAGCGGAAGCAAAGCACAAAGCACACAGTAAAAACGCAGGAAACATCAAACGAGCAAGAGAACCTGCGGCAAAACGTTTTATTGGCGGAATAATGCCTGTCGGTCACACATAAAACTTCCTTAAAAAAACCTTTTGAGAAAGGATTCTTTTACGATCACACAATATGGTTTATGATTGAATGACAAGAACAAAATAAAGGAGAAAAACAAATGGGCAGAATGCCCTATCATATTCACGTTTTTCCATACCGTATGGCAAAGGACGCTGTTGAATACGCTATTTTCCAACGATCAGACCTGCCTGAAATCTGGCAGGGAATTGCCGGAGGAGGCGAACAGGGAGAAAGCATCGTGCAGAGCGCGCTTCGGGAATGCGCAGAAGAAGGCCGTATCCTGAACCCGGGCCCTCTCTATGCGCTGGACAGCTTAAGCTATATGCGCAGCACCGTTTTTCCTGAGTGGACCCCCATCTGGGGCCCAAG
Source organism: uncultured Christensenella sp. (assembly GCA_964592155.1). Taxonomy (GTDB): domain Bacteria; phylum Bacillota; class Clostridia; order Christensenellales; family Christensenellaceae; genus Christensenella. The sequence continues at coordinate 29,568 of CAZQDA010000020.1, read as the reverse complement.
GGTGATTGTGCTGCCCATGTATTTTTTCGGGATGCCTTATGATGGTGAAATCTCTATCTCTGAAGAGCATTTGCAGTTTGCGTGGCTCGATTACGAGCGGGCAAATCAGGCGGTAAAAATGCAGGATCAGAACGTAGCCTTGTGGGAGCTTAACGAACGCATTAAGCGCAACGAGATAAAGCGCAGTCTGCCGCCCCAGATGCAGCAGCCCTGGCGGGTTTATTTCGAGTGAATAATTTTTGGAATCATCCCATTAACCCGCGGAATATCCATATGTTTTCCGCTTATACACATACATGCCAATCACGTTTGTGAGAATAATGAGGCCAACGCACCACGCAAGCGCAATCCACAGCTCAGAACCTACGGGCTTCCCCTCCAGCAAAGCGCGTATGGCGTTGACGATCGATGTCACCGGCTGATTTTCCGCAAAGGCCCGAACAGCGGCCGGCATCGTAGCGGTTGGCACAAACGCCGAACTGATAAACGGCAAAAATATAATCGGATAAGAAAAGGCGCTCGCCCCGTCAACCGTCTTTGCCGAAAGCCCGGCAATCACCGCAAGCCACGTTAAAACCAAAGTGTAGAGTGCTAAAATCCCTGCCACGGCAAGCCACGTTAAAACCCCTGCCGACGACCGGAAACCCATGAGCAGCGCCACAAGTATAATGATCAAAACAGAAATGCCATTGGATACCAGCGAGGACAAAACATGACCCCAAAGCGCGGTGGAACGCGCAATCGGCATGGAGTGAAACCGCTGGAGGAATCCCTGCTGCAAATCGGTGAACAGCCGGTATGCCGTATAAGACGCGCCGCTTGCAATCGCGATCAACAGAATGCCCGGCAGCAGATAATTAACATAATTTTCTGTGCCGGTCTGGATCGCGCCGCCGAATACGTAAACAAACAAAAGCATCATTGCGATGGGTATGAGCGTAACCGTGACCACGGTGTCCATGCTTCGAAAAATATGGCGCATGGAGCGCCCAAGCATAACGCCCAGATCGCGGAAAAAACTATTTTTTATCTTTTTCATTTGATGTCGCCTCCTTATCGCCGGTAACCGCGAGAAAAATTTCCTCCAATGTCGGCTGCTTTTCAACATATTCTTTTTTCACTGGCGGAAACAGCTTTTGAAGCTCTTTCAGCGTGCCTTCCGCAATGATTTTTCCACTATGCAAAATTGCGATTTGATCCGCAAGCTGCTCAGCCTCCTCTAAATATTGCGTGGTCAGAAATACGGTCGTGCCCTTCCCTGAAAGTTCTTTGATCACTTTCCACACCTCTAAACGCGCCTCCGGATCGAGTCCCGTTGTCGGTTCGTCAAGAAAAATAATCTTTGCTTCCCCAATCAGGCTCATGGCAATATCCAACCTGCGGCGCATTCCGCCCGAATAGGTCGAAGTTTTACGGTCCGCAGCTTCGGTTAATCCGAACTGCGTCAAAAAATCTGCTGCAATTTGAGCCGAATGGCGCAAATGGCGCAATTTGGCAATCATCACCAAATTTTCGCGTCCGGTAAGAACCTCGTCCACAGCGGCAAATTGTCCTGTGAGGCTGATTGACTGGCGCACCTTGACCGGCTGTGCGCCCACATCATAGCCATTGACAACGGCGCGCCCCCCGTCCGGCTGCAACAGCGTTGCCAGAATTTTGATGATCGTGGTTTTTCCTGCGCCGTTGGAACCAAGCAAGGCAAATATTGTCCCTTTGCGCACCTCAAAGCTCGTTTGCCTGAGAACCTGATTTCCTTTAAAGGATTTTTCCAGATCAACCACACTGATTGCAATATTTTCCATGCTATTGCTGCCCCTTTCCAAGTTTTTTCCGAATGGCATCGTTCAGCTTATTTTTGTTTTGTCCCGTCCATGTCTCATCCTGAATTTGCGCGAGCAAATCGTCACAAAACGCCCCTACATCCTGTCCCGTAATCGAAAGGATATCGCGCCGCTCCCGCGCTCCTTCTTCAAATAGCTCCATAAGGTGATACAGCACGTCAAGCATGGCAGCGTCACGCGCATAACTCCAGAGATATTGCTCAATTTCTTTTACGACAATCTGATAATCGGGCGGCAATTGATTGATGCGCGCCTGATAACGCCTATATTCCTTTTTTTCATTCCGCAGTTTGCGTACCCATTCAAATAAGTCTGCCATGTTAGCGCCCCTCCTTTAGTGTGTTGATTTTGGAAGACACAAATTCCCACTTTTCCCAAAATCGTTTCAGCTCACTTTCTCCGCTTTTGTTGAGTGTGTAAAACTTTCGCGGAGGGCCGATGTCCGACGGTTTTTTTTCGATATCGACCAGCTTGTTTTTTTCCAGACGGACTAAAATCGTGTATACGGTTCCTTCCACCACATCTGAAAACCCAAGCTCATTGAGCTTTTTCGTAATTTCATACCCATAGGTTTCGCTGCGCCGGATAATTTCCAGCACACACCCCTCCAGCACGCCTTTGAGCATCTCCGTTAAATTTTCCACCGTGATTGCCTCCACCTAGTTTGTATTACTTACTACCACTACATAGTATCACGCAATAGCAAACCTGTCAATAGAAGATACAAAAAAACACATCACCGGTTTGGTTGATGTGTTTTTTGTAAGAACGCCACTCAAAGTTTGCAAAACAGCTTCCTGCAGCAATGAATCGATTCGAAAGAGCCGCACCGCCGCATTTAAAGTAAAATTTCCTGCGCGGACGCAAAGTTTTCCGCCATTGTCCAGACGATTGCTTTGCCGGCTTTCAGGCGCATTACCACAAAGCTATCATAAAAGTCTTCCATTTCGCCGCCGTCCTTCCATGTGCGTAAAAACTGGCGGGACGGATGCGCGGTAATCTCTTCCTTAAGCGCACGCTCGTCGACAATATCAATCCTGCCGCTCACGCGGACCTGCGCGCCGCTTTTTTGATCCACAAAGCAAAGCTCCACATTGGGATTGGCTAAAATCTGCCCGTAAAGCTTTTTCATTGTGCCCGTATGAAACACAATCCCTTGCTCATCCGCCCGATAGAGCAGCATACCCCGCACTCTGGGAACCTCACCGTCGATCGTGGCCAGAAAGAATGCCGGATTTTGGTTCATAATATTGTAAATCTGTTCTTTTTGCATGATTGCACCTCCCAATTGCGTTTTACTCTATTCTAGCCTCCGGCGCAGGGAAATGCTTTCAAAAAACAGTCGCATATTTACAGATTTGCGTACACAGCCCGATAGTCCGACGGGGTGTTCCCATAATGTTTTTTGAAGCTGGACGATAAATGCGCGGCAGAGCTAAATCCGCACTGTTGCGCTATTTCAGTAATATTGTATTCGCTGCTGCGCAGCAGTTTCTTCGCCTTACGCAAACGGACACAAAGAAGATATGCCGCTGGCGGAAGACCCGTCTCTTGCGTAAAATGGCGTGTGAATGCCGAAAGCGAAAGATTGACATGCTGCGCCAGCGTTTGTACTGGAATGGGGGAATGAAAATTCTGCTCGATATATTCCACCGCTTCACGAACCGTCCTGCTTTTCGGCAAGGGCTCTTGATTGCGAACATGATATGCGCTTTGGAGCAAATCATTCACGATTAAAAAACCAAGCGCGTCCAGCGCCTTTTTTCCGGCTGACGACCCTGCTTCATACTCCTCCATGAACCGGGAGATGAAGACCATGATTTCCTTGGGTACAAGAAAATCACGCCAGCCGCGCACACTCGACGCAACAATATTGTAATTACAAAAAATGGAGTCAACCAGCCGTTTTGACGCCATGATCGCAATATACCGCGTAAATTCATCTTCTGTTTTTTCTTCATGGGGAATATCCGGCGGAAGAGTCGCCGCGACATACTGATTTTCGTCGGGCCGCAACCTTGTATCCACCACACTATCGCTTTTTTTCAGAAGAATAATGAACGAATAAGCCGGATGCGTATGCCCTCTCTGAATGGCATAGCCGCAAAACCCTGTGCTAGGGACAAAAATTCCAACATCGTCGCAAACATAGGAATCCACATGCTTCAAATCATCCTTTGTGATCGCGCCGACAAGCTCTTGCATTTTACTTAAATCACGCATAAGGCAGCTCCTGATTCACCGGTTCTATCATCTTTCATTCTCCCTCGCACCTTATCTTCATTCATGAACAATTTTTCTCTTCAACCGTTCCAGAAATAATTCTGCCGCTTTCGAAAACACCTGATATTTTTTCCATATGATGGTTAGGCCTGATTCCAGCCTTGGCTTTAGCGGTTTGAAGCAAAGACTGCTTGTTTGCGTTGTATTTACCAGCTTATCGATGGTCACAGCATATCCAATCCCCGCCTCCGCCATGATGGCCGCATTGAAAACCAGATTAAAGGTCATCACAATATCCAGCTTTTCAAAATCCTTTCCAAACCAATCCACAAACTCATTTTTGGAAGCGGTTCGCTGGATCGCCTGACGCGAACAGAGAAGCGGCACGTTTAACAAATCCTGCCTGCATATTTCCTTCTTTCGGGCGAGCGGGCTATCCTTGCGCATCACAACGCCCCACACATCCTTTGCATTCATATCAATATGGTCATATTTTGTGATATCGGCAGGCTGTATTAAAATGCCAAAATCCAGCAGCCCTTTATCCAGCCGTTCCGTAACATCTGCCGCGTTTCCGCTGTAAAAATGAATATGGATGCCGGGGAATTCCTCTCTCATCTCTTTTATTACTTCTGCAACTTGTTTGATGGCATCCGTTTCTCCGCCGCCGATAAAAATATCGCCGCTTATTGTGTCTTTCGCCGCGCTTAATTCCGCTTCTGTCTTATCAACTATAAAAAGAATTTCTTCCGCCCGTTTGCGCAGCAGCATTCCCTCGGGCGTGAGCTTCACGCTATGGCTGCCGCGAACCAAAAGCTTTTGCCCCAGTTCTGCCTCCAAATCCTTAATTTGCCGTGATAGCGTTGGCTGCGTCACATGAAGAAAATTGGCGGCGCTCGTAATATTCCCTTCTCTTGCTATCGTAAGAAAATAGCGCAACACTCGAATTTCCACAGCATCATCTCCTTTTTCATATTAGTGGTATTATACATCAAGGTGCAATGCTTTTGAAGCATTTCATATAATAAAAACAAGGTATTTGCTATTTCCTATATTCCATACTACACTGAGGGCACGGCAAGGAGGCTGAAGTGTGAGGGAAACAAAGGAAAAAGCGCTTTTATTGCGCAATCTGAAAGACGCGGGATGCGATGGGCCTCTGATCAAAAAATATTTGCAGCTTCAAACAGAAGAAAAACAGCAAGCGCAACTGAAATTGCTCTATTTGCATCGCGCTTCACTTCTCGATCAGGTTCACTCCGGCCAGCGAATGATCGACTGTCTTGATTATCTGATCTTTACACTCAAAAAATAAAAACATACGGGGGCAATCATGAAAAATAACACGATGAATTTTAATCTTTTTACACCCACAAGGCTGATTTTCGGCACAGGCGCTTTGGATGAACTGGGCGCGCAAAAGCTGCCTGGAAAAAAGGCTCTGCTACTCCTTTCGGATGGGAAATCCGCACAAATTTCCGGCGCGATGGAAAAAACGCAGAAACAACTGAAAATCGCCGGTATTGCATATCATGTATGCGCAACCATCCATGAAAACCCAACCAGAGAGCTCGTGATGGAGGCTGCTGTGTGCGCAAAAGTCAACGGCTGCGATTTCATTCTTGCGCTGGGTGGAGGCGCGGTGTTGGATTCCGCTGTTGCCATCGCGGCGATGGCCACCAATCCTGGTGATCTGTGGAACTACGTGAACGGCGGCTCCGGAAAAGGGCTGCCACTTGTAAATGAGCCCCTTCCCATAGTGACGATCACGCTGACGGCAGGAACGGCCTCTGAAATCAACAATTGGGGTGTGATTACCAAAACACAGACGCATGAAAAGATCGGCTTTGGCGGCATACCCGAGCTTTTTCCACGGCTTGCGATTGTCGACCCTGCGCTGATGACCACCGTGCCCGCAAAATATACGGCGTATCAGGGCTTTGACGCGTTGTTCCACAACACGGAAGTCATGATTTCAAACGGCGTCAATATCATGAGCGAAACGATTTCGCTTTCCGCCATTGAACAGATAAGCAAATATCTTCCGCGCGCCGTGACAAACGGAAAGAATATCGAGGCACGCGAGCACGTGGCATACGGCAGCACCATTGCGGGGATTGCCATGCAGCTTACCAGTACAACGGCAAAGCATTCAATGGAACACGCGATGAGCGCATATCACCCCAATTTGCCGCACGGAGCAGGGTTGATCATGATTTCAAAAGCATTTTATGAGTTTTTTATCGAGAAGCATGCGTGTGACGGGCAGTTTATAAAAATGGCGCGCGCCATGGGAATTGCGAACGCAGATAAACCACAGGACTTCATTTCGGCATTGATGCAATTGCAAAAAGACTGCGGCGTGGACGAACTGAGAATGAAAGACTATGGCTTTGCGCCGGATGAGGCCATGACGCTTGCCCTCAACGCCCGCGCCACCATGGGAGGTCTTTTCCTTGCAAATCCATGTGAAATGACGGACACGGACTGCGCCGGCATTTTTGAAAAATCCTATCGTTAAAACGACTCGAAAAAGAGTTTGTCAACAGCAAACTCAATCAGAAAGAAAGGAAACGATTATCATGAATAAACCAGCTGCTTTATTCGTATGCCTTATTCTAACCATTACGCTGGCTGCCTGCTCAGACACGGTTGCGTCTTCCGCTGACATCAGCAAGCCCACGGCATCCGCACCAAATACAGAGGCATCTGCACAAAGCGAAACCCTCTCTCCCGCAACAACAAATCAGCCGGATAACAAGACGGAATCTTCAGCGCCTGTTTTTGACTTTGAAGCAAAAACGGTACGCCTGAATAGCGGTTATGACATGCCCATTTTGGGATTGGGTACTTACAGCCTGCTCGACGACGTATGCGTAAACTCTGTCTCGGAGGCGCTGAAATCTGGAGGAAGGCTGATCGACACGGCTTCTATTTACGGTAATGAACAAAGCGTCGGACAAGCCGTTCGGGAATCCGGCGTTTCAAGAGAAGAGATTTTTATTACAACAAAATTATACCCGAGTCAATTTGCAAATGCCGAAACGGCAATCGATGAGGCTCTTGAAAAACTGGATGTGGACTACATCGACCTGATGCTGCTGCACCACCCCGGCGGACAGGATGTGCAAGCCTACAAGGCAATGGAAGACGCAGTCGCTGCAGGAAAAATACGCTCTATCGGTCTTTCTAACTGGTATGTGGAGGAATTGGAAGAATTTCTTCCACAAATCACGATCATGCCGGCAGTCGTCCAAAACGAAATCCATCCCTATTATCAAGAAAATGACGTGATTCCCTACATACAGAAAAAAGGAATCGTGGTGGAGGGCTGGTATCCTCTGGGGGGACGGGGGCATACGGCGGAGCTGCTCGGCGACGAAACGATTTTGGCAATCGCGCAGGCGCATGGCAAGACTTCCGCACAGGTCATCCTCAGATGGAATTTGCAAAAGGGTGTGGTGGTGATACCCGGATCGAGTAATCCGGATCACATCAAAGAAAATCTGGATATTTTCAGCTTTGCGCTGACAGAAGAAGAGATGCGTCAAATCAACGCGCTTGACCGCAACGAAAAGCACGACTGGTATTGATGTGCAAAAACGTGATTAAAATATGGATTTTCCTAAACAATAAACGCCGCATCTCTTATAAAAATGCGGCATCTGTGCCCTGCTATTTTGCAAACTCGATTTCCCTGATACACTGTGGATCAATGCGGTTTAGCATCGCGATTTCTTCCACCGTGGGAGCAGGCGTAACCCCCACCGCGTTCCGTGAAAGTGGGAATGCCGTATTTTCCTGCACATATTCAAAGGTCGTGGACGGATGCACCGTATCAAGCTCCAGCCTTCCCCCGGCAAACCGAAACACGCACAGGGGCGTAACAATCTTATCGATATTTCCCCTCGTCGTTACAAAGTCAACCTTTTCCACAAAAGTACGCACGTCATGTTTGGTGCGCCAGATAATCGCACGTTTTGCCGTCGGAATCAGCACCGCGCTGCCCGCCCCGCCGGGCATGCGCACCTTGGGGTGCTTATAGTCGCCGATCACCGAAGCATTTACATTCCCGTTCACGTCAAACTGGATTCCGCTCAAAAAAGCAACATCCAGCCCGCCGCGCATAGAAAGGTCAAATACGTCCTGCAGCGGAAACATGGTCTGCGCATCCTCACACAGCTCTGCTCCGGCGCTCGTATACTCTTTTATTTTGATCACATCCGGATCGACTCCGCCCGGAATATTCAAATATACCAATTCCGGCGCGCGCATACTCTTTGCAAGCAGCACAGCCAACATGGGCATGTGCGAAGATACGCCATGAAAAACCGTCTCTTTGTCCTGCAATAACCGCGCCATCGCGCATATCATCATGTCCGCGGCCGTATAGTCGCGGGCCGGTTCACTCCTTCTTTCAACCATCAGTAAACCTCCCTTGAAACATGATCGGTATATTCATACGACTTAAGCCATGGATCAAGCTCTCCGCTCGTTTTAAGCGCCTTGAATTTTTCAATATCCCGCCCGTTGATATCATAGCAAGGATAGCACGAACATGGTGCGGCGCCTTGCTGGACAGGAACCACAGCGCTTACCAGAAAGTGCGGAATCAGCACCCGCTCATTCTCGCGCCTGAGGCGCGACGTCGGAACAATCTTTTCCGCTGTTACGATCACTTGGTGCGAAGCCTTTGCCATCAATACATCTTCAAACAGCGGCGGCGTGATCACTGCGTTTCCAAGCTCGTCCGCCTCTTCCACGTGCAGGATGCACACATCCGGCGCGATCGCGCGCACAACCGTCACTTCCCGTCCTGAAAACGGATCCGTGATTTTTGTAAAATAATCATTCTGATCAATTAAATCGCTGATTACAAGCCCTTTCACAGGCATAAAGGGTATGCCCGCCTGCGCGGCGCGCAAGGCGGATATCACGGTATAACACGCGTGCTCATGCGCCTGCACATCGCCGTTTTGCACCGCATAGCGGTAATGGTTTGCAAGCGAATATTTGGATTCATAGCTGACAAAGCCCGCATCTACGCTCTTGACGCATCCGGCAAAGCATAGCAGATCAACATCCATCGCTCCAGCGGTCTTCACAATTCTCAATTCTTTTTTCTTTTGGCGGGCAATTTCGCGCACCAGCGCCATCGGCGCGCGATGCAGTACATTGCCGCCTATCGCAAGAACGCTGCCGTCCGCAATCAGCCCGACAGCCTCTTCTAATTTCATGATTTTTCCCACGATGTACCTCGCTTATCTCGCCGCGTTGCACGCGATCTGTATCGCGTCCCACACGCCCGCATACGGCGGCGAATAGATCAAATCTGCCATGCCAAGCTGTTTGGTCGTCATATTAGCGTTAATCGCCACCACAAACACGTCCGTCCGAAGCGCCGCTCCATCCTTACCGGCTAGCTGGGCTCCCAGAATGCGCATACTTGGTTTTTCATAGATTACCTTGATTGTGAGCGGTACCATTCCAGGAAAGTATGCGGGGTGGTTTCTCCCTTCGATTGTCACGCTGCCCACCATATAACCTAGGTCGATCGCTTCGCGTTCGCCAAGTCCCGTTCTCCCAAGCTCTATATCACACACTTTGAGCGCCGCAGAGCTTGTCATGCCGACAAAAATATCCTGTCCGCCGCAAATATTCGTGCCTGCGATCCGTCCGCATTTATTGGCAGCCGTTCCAAGCGGCAAATACACATTTTTCCGCTTCACAAGATCATAGACCATCGCGCAATCCCCTGCGGCAAAAACATCCGGATTTGAAGTGCGCATTTCGCGGTCTACAATCACCGCGCCATTTCTTTCCAGAGCGATATCCGTCCCCTCGAGGAATTGCGTGCTCGGGCGCACACCCGCAGAGACAACGACAATGTCAGCGATGTAGCTCCCTTTGTCCGTAACCACCTCATTGACATTTTCCAGCCCCTTGAATTCCATTACCTTTTCGCCGGTCCGGACGTCTATTCCCTTGTCATGCAGCTCGCTTAAAGCAATCGCGGTGATCTCATCGTCGAACGGCGCCAAAATGTGATCCGCAGCCTCAATACATACAACATTCTTTTTTAAGGCATGCATTGCTTCCGCAACTTCAATCCCAATATAGCCGCCGCCCACAACAACAACATTCTGGATTCCGTATCCCGCCATCACTTCCTTAAGCCGCAGACCGTCTTCCATTGTCTTCAATACATAAATGCCCTTTTTTTCAATGCCGGGGATCGGCGGTTTGACCGCTGCCGCGCCTGTTCCGACCATCAATTTGTCGTAAATATCCTTGAAGGTTTCTCCCGTCTTCAAGTTTTTAACGGTAACCACTTTGTTTCGCGTATCAACCGAAACGATTTCATGGTGCAAAAAGGTGCTGATCCCCATTCCTTCAAATTCCGCACGCGAGCGCGCGATCATTTTGGAATGGTCGTCATTATATCCCGCCACATAATAAGAAAGACCGCAAGCCCCATAGGAAAGGTAGCCGCCCTTTTCATATACAGTTACCTGCGCATCTTTCTGCATTCGTACAATCTTGGAAGCGGCGGACATCCCTGCCGCCACTCCTCCTGCTACAATAACTTTCAATTTGTGTTCCTCCCGATTCCAGAAACAGCGCCTATCGCAATTGATCCAATATTTCTTTCGTTACCTGCTCCACAAGGCTATCTATTTGCGAACTTGTCATCTGCGGTGTCGGCTGCGCAGCGGGCGCATTGCCGCCATAGACTGTCCTATCTTTATCACCGCCGCACTGGCATCCTCCCATGGCGCCCGACGCCGGTATGACATCCTTATCGTTTGTCGTCTGCACCGCGCAGGCCGGCACGCCGCCGCCATGAATGCCAAGCTTGGCACGCGTTTCCAAAAGCGGCGCAACCTGCTCACAGCTTAGCGGATTCGCCTTGCCGATAATATTGCCCGTATACATCATAACCGTTGCATAATATTCCACAGATTCCAATCTGTAAAACGCCTGCATCAGGCTGGAGCCCCATGTCAGCGCGCCGTGATTTGCGAGCAATACCGCATTATATTCGCGGCAGAACGGCGCAATGGAGTCCGGAACCTCGTCTGTGCCCGGTGTTGCATACCTTGCAATCGGTACGCTTCCCAATCCGAGGATTGCTTCTGTCAGGATAGGCTGATCAAGGCCAATGCCCGCAATCGCAAACGAAGTGGCCACCGGCGGATGCGCATGCGTTACCGCCATGATCTCCGGATTTTCTTTATATGCACGAATATGCATTTTCACTTCGGATGAAGGCATATATTTGCTGTCCCCTGACAGCACTTCGCCATCAAGCGTCATTTTAACGATCATATCCTGATTCATAAAGCCCTTGGATACGCCTGTAGGCGTTGTCAAAATTACATCCTGCGCAATTTTACAACTGATGTTTCCATCATTTGCCGCCACAAAGCCCTTCTGATACATCCTACGTCCAATTTCCAAAATTTCTTCTTTCGCTTCAAAAACCGAAGGGAAATTTGCCATGTTTATTTACCTCGTTTGCAGAAAATATTCAAATCTAATGTCTGATTGTGTTGTTTTGCTGATACAGCGCAAAGCATGTAAAAATCCTTTGTTTTATATAATAATAGTACATTCATTTGCAAAGACTGTCAATAATAAATGCCACATTTTTATGTTTTTTTGTTATGTTTTTTCTGTTTGTTTGGTTTTTGTCGATTTTCAATCTAAAAAAACAAAATTTGTTTCGCTTTTCCCTTTACAAGCGGTGCAAATTTCGTATAATTAAATTATAGAAAACATTTCATTTCGTTGACTATAACCAAAACAACAATATCATAAAACGAAACAGGAGTATGCCCATGCTTGCATTAACCAGAAAAAACCAGATCCGCGAACTGATCTTGGAAACAAAAAACGTTACAGTCTCAGAACTTGCCAAGCAGTTTTCCGTCACGGAAGAAACAATACGCCGCGACCTGAAAGCCCTGGAGGAGTCTGGCGTGTTGACCCGTACTTACGGCGGCGCGTATATTCAGGACGGAGTCGTTAACGAAATAAAGATGTCCCTGCGCGAAAACATCTTAGTTCCCAACAAGCAAAGAATTGCCAAGAAGTGCGCCGAGTTTATTCATAACGGAGATACCATCACCCTGGACGCGTCCACGACTGCTTTCTATATTTGCGACGAAATCAAACATATGCGCCTGACGGTATTAACCGATTCTTTGAAAATCATAAACTATTTCGCGGATTGCGACAATATCAACCTGATCGCGACCGGCGGCACATTGCAGCACAACTATCAAAGCTTTATTGGCAAAGCCGCGCGCCAGACCGTTCGCGAGTATTTTGTAGATAAAGTGTTCGTTTCCTGCCGTTCCCTCGATATGACGCATGGCGTTACGGATGTCAGCGAAGATCTCGCCGCGATTCGCAAGTTGCTCATCGAACGCGCAAACAAGGTCTTCCTGATCGCAGACCATTCAAAATTCGACAAGGTATCTTTTGTCAATATTTGCGATTTTGATAAAATCGATTCCCTCATCGTGGATGAACCACTTCGCGATGAGTGGCACGCATTTCTGGAGGAACAAAACGTTAATCTATACGAATGTAAATAGGCCGTTTGCACGGTAAGCAACCTTGCTTGCCGGGCAAACGACACCATAGCGCAAGACGCTTGTTCACACAAAAAGACGGTATTGTCGCAATGACCATACCGTCTTTTTTATTGTATCCTTATGCTTTTGGAGGAATTGAAAACAACTTATTTTTTGGCAGCCGCTTCTTTTTTCTTAAATATCTCTTTTAGAGATTCTTCAAACGGCGCATAGGCAATCCCATATTCTGTGATAATGCCCGTGATATTCTGCGCATCCGTGACGTCAAACGCAGGATTGAACACCTTCACGCCCTCGGGAGCCATTCTTTTTTCATACCACATTTCCGTTACTTCTTCCGCCGGGCGCAGCTCGATGTGGATATCATCCCCGCTTGCACAGTTCATGTCGATGGTTGACGTAGGCGCGCAGACGTAAAACGGGATATTATAGTATTTCGCAGCCATCGATACATAAGACGTACCAACCTTGTTTGCCGTATCTCCATTTTTCGCCACGCGGTCGCATCCGACAAACACAGCGTCCACCCAGCCCTTTTTCATAACGGACGGAGCCATGTTATCGCAGATAAGCGTCGTATCGATACCTGATTCGTGAAGTTCATAAGCAGTCAGGCGCGCACCCTGCAAAAGCGGGCGCGTCTCATCGCAAAACACACGGAAACGGTATCCCTGTTCCTGCCCCAGATACATCGGCGCGGTTGCCGTTCCGTATTTTGAGGTGGCAAGCTGTCCCGCATTGCAATGCGTCAGCAAACCCATTTCCGGTTTCAGCAGAGAAAGTCCATACTCGCCAATCGTCTTGCAAACCCAGGTATCTTCTTCTTTGATCGCCACCGCTTCGCGATGCAGTATCTCTTTGATTTCCGCAACAGATTTATCCTTGTTTGCTTTGACGACATCATCCATACGGTTTAATGCCCACGAAAGGTTAACCGCCGTCGGACGAGCAGAATCCAAATACTCTTTCGCCGCGACAAACTGTTGATAAAATGTTTCAAAATTGTCCGTCTCAATTTCTTTTGCCGCCAGATAGATGGCGATTCCCGCCGCAACGCCGATGGCCGGAGCGCCGCGTACCTGCAGCAAATAAATTGCATCCCAAATACTTTTTTGATCTTTCAGATGCAGCATTTCCGTATGGTACGGCAGCTGTGTCTGGTCAAGAATTACCAGTGCGCTGTTTTCATCGTCAAGCGCAACGGTATCATACTCCATAATGCTCTGTTTCATGTTTTACTTCCCTCGTCTCATTAGAATTCCGCAGCGACAGACTTGATCTTGTCAATATAATCCTTACCTGTTTTATACTGCGTCCTGTTCATAATAAAATCTTTCGCGCACAAAATCACGATGCGCTCCGCGCGCATACGCGCCGCTTGATCGGCAATCGTGGTCAGGTCTTTCACCTGCGCCATCCCCACTGTGCGCCGGTTCATTTCAAGCCCCGCTACGCCTGCCGTATCCGCAAGCACCGTATCAAGAAAATAGCTGCGGTATTCCGGCGTTTTCGCCATCGGCTCCGTCACATTTTCGTCGTATGCTTTTACAAACTTTTCTTTGAACAGGTCCACGATGTTGCTGATCGTGCTTTCGACCCATCCAAGATAGTCCGCTTTTTCTTTTGCGTCCTTTATTGTCGCGTCTGCATTGGCCCATGCAAAGATCATATTTGCAATCACATTGCCAATATCATAGCCCATGGGGCCATAAAACGCAAATTCCGGATCCATCACGCGCGTGGAACCTTGCTTGATAAACACGGAACCCGTATGCAGGTCGCCGTGAACCAGCGACTGTGCATTGTTCATAAACTGGTATTTCAGCTTTGCCACCTCAAGGTGCAGCGCTTTATCGTCATACAGTTCTTTCTTCACAAATTCCGCGTTTGGCGGAAATACAAGATTCCGTCCTAAATTATCGTCATACGGCTCGGTATAAACCAGCGGCTCGGATATGTCCGCACAAAGCTGTGGATTGATATACCGCTTGACGAGTTCCTTCTTCTCTTTGGAATCCATCACCCTGTCCGTCGTGAGCAGCAGGCTGTTCACCAGATAGGTTGTGATATCTTCCGCAAACTGCGGAAACTGCTCGTGCTTAAGCAGCGCGCTGCGCATTACCTGATGATCGGAAAGATCCTCCATTGCAAAGCAATTCATCACAGGATCATACTTATAAATATGCGGAACCAGGCCCGGGCAGAGTTTATCTTCCAGAGTCAGTATTTCCACTTCGATTCTGTTACGGTCTGTGGATAGTTTAAAATCAGACGATATTCTCGCTTCTACGCCCGCCTGTTTAACGATCACAGATTTGCCCGTCACTTCTTCCCAAATTTTAAATACATAATTCAGGTTTCCGTCGCCGATCTCTTTTGCCTGCAGCGCCGCATCTTTCGAAAACATGTCGAGTTTTTCTTTTGCATATTCGATCACATCGTCAGTACTCATCAAAAAGTATTTGCTAAAATCAGCCATGCTTTTTGCCTCCTTTATCAGTAAGAATATGCAACGGAGTATGGAAACTCCGTTGCACTCCACCACACTGTGAATTTGAAATCCCTAGTTCTTTTTGCGCGCATAGGTGAGCGCCAATGCCGCGGCCAGTACGCCGCCCTTTACAATATCCATTGCGTAATACGGCACGGACATCATAATAAAACCATTATCCAGCAGCCCGACCAGCGCGGCACCCGCAAGGGTGCCAAACGGATTGGCCTTTCCCGCCCCCGCGACCGAAAAGCCGATGTATGCCGCCGCAACAGAGGGCATCAGATATGCGTCGCCCGCTTTTACCTGCGAGCTTCCGATGTATGCCGCAAGCATGATGCCGCCAAGGGCGGCAAAGATCGCCGAAAACATATATGCCAGCACCCTGTACTTGCTGACAGGAATGCCGGAAAGCCGCGCCGCTTCCGGATTTCCACCAACCGCATACATATAGCGGCCGTGTTTGGTGTACGTCAGGAAAAAAAACGCGAACACAACGACGATCAACATGATCGGAATCAAAAATTCCGCTTTGCCCAGCGCTTTAAACTCCGGCGGGATCAGCCCCGGCGCCTGCGTGCCATCCGGACGCATCATGCGCTCCGTAATCGCGCCGCCGCGCGTGTAGGTAAGCGCAACCCCCTGGAAGATGAACATCGTCGCCAAGCTGGCAATCATGTCCATGATCTTTAATTTTACGATCAACAGGCAGTTGACTGCCGCAACCGACAAGCAAACGACCACTGTTGCCAGAATGGACAGCCCCATGCTCTGCACGCCATACCATACGAACATCGTCGTAACAAAGGCATTTGCAAAGTTTGCGTTTGCGCCAATGGAAAGGTCCATGCCATTCACGCTCAGCGAGAACGTAAGGCCAACGGCTATTACCGTTGTGATAGAAATATTCCTCAATATTGTGATCATATTGTCGCCGGTCAAAAACATGCCCGGCATCGCAATTGTAAAGAAGATAAACAACGCCGCAATGATCAGAAGCATTCCCCAGTTTGTCACAAAATCAAGCGGAGAACCTTTACTTTTCCTTTTTAATGCAGCCTCTTTCGGATTCATATCAATTTCCTCCCGTGGAATAATATAGAAGCTCTTTTTCGCCGATCTCTTCAACATCCAGCTCTGCTACGATTTTGCCGTCATACATCACATAAGTCCTGTCGGCAACCGCTAAAATCTCACTGAATTCACAGGAAGCATAGATAACGCCTTTCCCGTTTGCAGCCAGACGTTCGATCAATTCAAAAATATCTCGTTTTGCGCCAACATCGACGCCCTTTGTCGGCTCGTCAAAAATATAAATTTCAGCATCTGAATTCAGCCATTTTGCGACGGCGACCTTTTGCTGGTTACCACCCGATAAAAGCGCGACGCTCTGGTATTCGCTCGGCGTTTTGATCCCTAAATCCTGAATCATTTTCCGCGCGTCTTCTTTTTCTTTGGATTTATTGACAACAGACAGCGCCCCCGTATATTTCTTCAGAGCGGCAACTGAAATATTGCTGTATACCGGATCTTTGATCAGCACGCCTTCTTTTCTGCGCTCTTCCGGCACAAGCGCCAAACCGCTTTTGACCGCCGCATGGGGATCCTTGACCGTAATTTTTTTGCCATTGAGCTCAATGGTTCCGGCGCTGTGCTTCAAAGCTCCGAACAACGTCTTGCAAAGCTCTGTTTTTCCCGCTCCTACGAGCCCCGATACGCCGACGATCTCGCCTCTTTTGACCGTCATGCAAATATCTTTGATTTTTTCTTCCTTCTCAGTAAGGTTGTCTACCTTAAGCAGCACCTCACCGATTTGCACTTTTTGCTTGGGGAAATTCTCGTCAAACTTACGCCCGAGCATATACTCCACGATCTGATTCACCGACAATTCTTCCGTCAAAGGAAGCATAACGACATTCTGTCCATCTTTCATGATCGTGATTTCTTCACATATCTCATAAAGCTCATTTAGCCTGTGCGAAATAAACACAACTCCAACATTTTCGTTATGGATCAACTCCCGCACAACGCGAAATAACTCCTCCGTTTCCGCATTGGAAAGCGGAGCCGTGGGTTCATCCAAAATAAGGAATCTGCAATTTTCCGCGACACAGCGCGCAATCAAAACCATCTGCTTCTGCGCAAGGGATAACTCCGATACGATCGTATTGACATTGATGTCAACATGGAATCGCTTTAACACTTCCTTTGCCCGCCTGCGGATTTCATTCCATTTGACAAGCTGCTTTTTGCCCATCTCATTCACCATAATGTTAAACATAACGTTTTCCGCTACGGATAGGTATGGGATCAAAGCGGTATCGACCTCCTGATAAACGATCGCAATTTTTTGTTCGACCGCATCTTTGGGAGACCTGATCTCAATCGGCTTTCCATTGGCGTAAATCTGACCGGTATAGTGCGTGTTCGCACCAGCCAAAACCTTCATAAGCGTTGATTTTCCGGCACCGTTTGCACCAACCAGCGCGTATGATTTGCCTGTTTCCATTGTGAAATCCACATTAGACAGCGCTTTAACGCCCGGGAATTCGATCGAAATGTCCTTCATTTCTATTTTTACATTCTCCATCTGCATCTCACCTGCCTATCGTATATGGTAGTATCATAACGATAAAGAATTAAACTTTTTGATTGAATCTCCATCTAATCAAACGAATCTACTGAATAAAATGAAAAAAATGATTACATTTATATATACTGACCGCCCCGAATTAGATGGAGTGTCTCTTTTTCGGGGCAAGCCAGTATATTGAATGAGTAACAGTGATTGCTAAAAGCGAGCAATCTTACTTATTTTCCGTTCTGTGCGCGAAGCGCATCCATCCACGGCGTGTTCAGGTCAGAGATGCCCTCAAGCGTTCCCCAGCCGTCAACAGCTGTGTTAAGATTTTCCATTGTAATGTCTTTGTTGAGCTGCGATGTCTTAACAAGCTGCGCATCCAGCGTGTAATAATCCGGCGTTTCTTCGCCTGCCAGCTTAAGCGCGATCAATCTCATGTTAGCGATACCGATCAGCTTCGGGTCAACGGCAGCTGTGGAAATCCACACATCCGGATTTTCGAGCATCAAGTTGATGTCGTCATTGGAGATATCGATGGTGAACATCGGAATATCTTTCCGTCCGGCATCGTTCAATGCCTGCAGAACGCCTTTTGCAAGCTCATCATAGCAGCCCCAGATCGCATCTACCGTACCTTCCTTATATTTCGGCAGGATGGCGGCCGTTTTGGTCGTCATGTCGCCGCGGGCATTTGCGCTGTCGGAAGGAGCGATTGTTTCGAGCGTCTGGATCAGGCCTTCGCTCTCCATCTTTGTGTATACTTCGTTACGTCTGTCAAGCGGCGGGATGCCAGGGCCCATGAACGTCTTCAAAATCTTCATCGGCTTTTTGCCAACCGTTTCGATCATATCCGTCAGAGAAAGCGTCGCCAGCTTCTGGTCGTCCTGCGAGGTAGAAGTTACGCCTGCCAGTAATTCAGAATTTGCGTCGCCATCTTTGAAAGGCATCGTATCGAACGTAGAGATCACCATTCCTTTGTCAGCAGCCGGCTTGAGCATCTCATAGGAATAAGACAGCTGACCGTGGGATACGATAATGCCATCGTAGCCTTTCTGAATGCACTGAGCAACCGTCTGCTGTGTTTTTGCGTCGTCACCGTCCGTTACAAACGTGTCTACCGTGAACCCGAAAGACTCTCCTTCGGAAACACAGCCGGCCAGGAACTGCTGTGTGTGGTCGCCGTTTGCAAGATTACGTACAACCGCGATTTTTTTACCACCCTGTACGCCTTCCGGAATCGCAGCGTCGCCGCCAGCCGCAGCCGGCTCAGATGCAGTCGCATCAGAAGCCGCCGCATCGGATGCGGACGGAGCCGCAGATTCAGATGCTGCCGCGCTCGGAGCCTGCGAAGCCGCCGGAGCCGCCGTACAACCCGCGAATACTGCTGCCAACATCGCAACAACGAGTATCAATACAACTAATTTCTTCATAATTTTCCTCCTTATTAAGTAGCCTAAATTCATTTGTGCGTCACTCCAACACATATTAATGAAACTAATATAACCATTTACACCGTGGGTAAAATACCCTCCACATCCGCATGCGGGCTGGGAATGACATGTACTCCGTAGAGGTCTCCCACTCTTTTGGCTGCCGCAGCGCCCGCGTCAACTGCCGCTTTTACCGCGCCAACATCGCCCCTTACCATCACCGTAACAAGGCCGCTGCCGATTTGTTGTTTGCCGATCAGCTTCACATTTGCCGCTTTCACCATTGCGTCAGCCGCTTCAACCGCGCCGATCAGTCCTTTTGTTTCTACCATTCCCAAAGCTTCTCTTGTCATTTGTTTTCCTCTCTCATTAGAAACCGTTCTTATTGATTCGGTCTGCCTCATTATAACGCTTCGTTATAATGATCAATAAATCCAACAATCGCCACATCAACCGGCGGTTCAGGATAGATTCCAAACATCATAGCCGCTTCTTTGCGTCCTATCATGTAAACAAGATCATGAATTCCCGCCTGACAAGTTGCGTCGCCCGCAACAACCAGGTTTTTATCTTGTCCGTTTTCAATCAGGCGCACAGCCAACAGCTTGATGCCGGTAAGCCGTTCATCTTTTACAGTAGACACCACCGTGCCTTCCACTCTGCCAGTATACATCCTGTCTCCTTCACCAAACAAAAATCAAATCTTTGTCACAAGTGCTGTAATATTCCATATTTTGTCATGATTTTATTCATTTTTGTGTGTTCGTGTGGTTTTATGTGGTTTGTTAACTATATTGTAAGCGTACTCTTTCAGTTTGTCAATGTTAAAAGTGAAAAATATCATAAAAGTTTAATATATCAAAAACAAGTGCATCAATATGTTCTTTTGGGCAAAAATAATACGGTATTTCAAAGATTGAAACACCGTATCATAACACATGTTTTAATTAAAATAAAAGATTAATACAAATCTTTCGCTGTTTTTGTACACCCGTCGACCGTATAATAGTCGAGTACCCCGACGATCGTATCATCAGCAATCAATTCTTTGTCCTCCATCACCATGACAGCGGCGCCGCCGTCATTGTTGGTCAGCACAACATCGCCAATCCCCGCATTTGCGCCATCCAGTGCAATATGCCGGACGCCTTGCGGTTTTCCGTCAAGATCAAGATACTCGACGATCATCAGCTTGTAGCCTTCAAATCTTTTATCTTTGATTGTCGAAACAACATTGCCAACAACTTTTGCGATTTTCAAAGCACAATACCCTATCTATTATTCTGCGTGCGGCAAAATTCCCTCTACGTCGTTGTGCGGTCTTGGGATCACATGCACGCCGTAGAGGTCGCCCACCCGCTTTGCCGCCGATGCGCCCGCATCCACCGCTGCCTTCACCGCGCCAACATCGCCGCGCACCATGACTGTGACAAGCCCGCTGCCGATCTGCTGCTTGCCGATCAACGTAACGTTTGCCGCTTTCACCATCGCATCAGCCGCTTCAATCGCGCCGATCAGACCTTTTGTCTCTACCATTCCCAAAGCTTCTTTTTCCATCATTTTTCTCCTTACGCGTTTCTATTTTACAATTTTTTGTTCTTTATCCAATATGTGGCATGATTGCTTCCACATCGTCGTGTGGATGCGCGATCACATGCACCCCATAAAGATCTCCAACCCGTTTTGCCGCCGCTGCGCCTGCGTCTACCGCCGCCTTCACCGCACCGACATCGCCGCGCACCATGACTGTGACAAGTCCGCTGCCAATCTGCTCTTTTCCGATCAACGTAACATTTGCCGCTTTCACCATCGCGTCAGCCGCCTCAATGGAGCCGATCAACCCCTTTGTTTCCACCATTCCAAGTGCTTCTTTTGCCATTTTTCATATCCTCCGTTCCCTGAAACATATTTTCATTACATAATTGCATTTATGATATCAGGATGCGGCGACGGGATCACGACGCTTTTCGACATCAGCCCCTGTACCTCATCCAGACTTTCGCCCGCCTTGACCGCAGCTTCCACAGCCGCCACATCACCCGTCAGCAGCACAAAGGACTTTCCGCCCATGCCGCGTCCCAAACGCACCTCGATCAACTTCACATCCGCCGCTTTCACGCTCGCGTCGGCAGCCATTACCGCCGCTGCCAGCGAGAATGTTTCCAGTATGCCGATTGCCCTCACGGTTCCAATATCGCTGCACGCGTTGATTGCGGTAAAAACATCAGGGTGTATGTGCGGTATCACAATGCTGTCTACCAGCGTATCTTGCGCACAAACCGTTCCGGCTTCCACGCTTTCCCTGACCGCCGCGACTTCTCCGCTCACGATCACAATAAATTTTCCGGCGCATACCGTCTGCGCTGTAATCAGCTCCGTCCGCGCCGCTTTCATCATCGCGTCGCCGGCTTCAATCCCCTTTGGGATGCTCAATACTTCCAGCATACCTAATGCATTCATCTCACTCCTCCGTCCGAACGGATTTCAATATATGTATCCGTAATTTCCGCCACCGTGCCGCTAATGCTCGCATGAATTTTTGCGCCCAGCGCCCCCGCCGGAATATCAGCGATCAACTGTCCCTTATGCACAGCGTTTCCCTGACCGACCACAGGGACAGAGGGTGCGCCAATGTGCATTTTCAGTGGGATTTTTACGCATTCCGTCTGCATAATGCCACTTAAGAGCGGCGCCGGCACGTCATATTTCTTAATGCCCATACGGCTGACCATGCGCGTTACAGGGATCTTTTTCAGCTCAAGTCCCGGATCGACCTGCCCATACACTTCCTTTTCCGGCCTGACCCCCGCCGCGCCCAGAGACTGCTTAAACAGCCCCATCATTTTCGACGGTTTCAGCCCGAAATTACAGGCAAAATAGGTGCAAATGCCGCAGTCGCAGCAGGAAAACACACCATTTATATCCCCCAGCAGCGCCCCTTGCGCATTTGCTGCCGCGCGCATCGCTTTATGCGGCTCTACACGCAGGCCAAGCGCATTGCGCGGACAAAGCTGTGTACACATGGAGCATTGGCAGCATACCGCCTGCGCCAGTTTCATATCTTCTTTGCTGTTGTTCTCCTTTTTGGAGATCAACGGATGATCCTTTTTGATCACCAGTACTCCGCCCGTCGTTTTGGTGACAGGCGTATCCCAGTCCTCTGACAGCGCCCCCATGCAGGGTCCGCCTAAAATCAGTATATATTCCCTTTTCTCCACCGGGCCGCCGGCAGCCGCAATGATTGCGCCGACCGAAGTGCCAACCGGCACGCAAAACGTCGCCGGGTTTTCTACCTCTCCGCCCACCGTAACGAATTTATCCGTCACCGGTTCTCCGTGCATCGCGCGGGCGATATTGACAAGCGTACTCACATTGCATACCACCGCCCCCACGTCAAGCGGCAATCCGCCTGTGGGCACGACGCGCCCTGTCACCTCATAAACCATCTGCTGCTCGTCTCCGGCAGGATAATAGCTTTTCATCGGGTGCAGGCTGATCCTGTCGTCGCCTTGCAGCACGGCGTTCAGGGCATTCACCGCATCATGATAATGGGATTTCAAACAAATCGTTCCTTTTTGCGCCCCCGTTTGCTCCATGACTGCGCGCATGCCGTCTATGAGCTCCTGCGCATAAACCGCCATGACCTGTTGGTCTACCCGCAAAAGCGGCTCGCATTCGGCGCCGTTTGCAATTACATATTCCGCTTTGCAATTGATTTTCACATGCGTTGGGAATCCCGCGCCGCCCGCGCCTACGATTCCCGCTTCACGTACTTTTTCAACGATATCCATTCACTTTATCCTTTATACGATCCTGAAATCTCCCTGAATCGCGCATCTTCTTGACCGTGTAAACGACTTTGCGCTCGTCACGCCTTCGCCCGTGGGCGTTGCGATGGTCAGCGTGGTATAGCCTTCGCCGCCAAATCCAAGGCCCGCAAGCGAAGGACCGTTCTTAACAAAAATTGTGGTATTCATGACCGACGCCGCTTTGGACAGATGGTGTACGTTTGTCGAATGGATCATTGCCGAGTGCTGGCATCCTTGCTCCGCCATAAGCGCCCCGTCAATCGCCTCATCCACACTCGATACGCGCACCATGCCCAGCACGGGCATCAACATCTCTACCATCACAAAAGGATGGTTTTTTTCCACCTCCGCAATGATCAGCCGCGGATCGCCGCTGAAGCTAATTCCACTGTCTTCAAGTATCTTCGCAGCGTTGCGGCCCACATAGTTCCTGTTGATCACATAACGCCCATCTTTATTCACAAGTACTGTATTGATGATCTTCTGAATCTCTTCCCCCCGCGCCTGATAACAGCCCAGTGGAATCATCTCTGCCACCAGCGAATCAAAAATCGTAGCAACAGCGAACACTTCTTTTTCAGCAATACACAAAACATTATTGTCAAAGCTTGCTCCGTCCACGATGGACTGCGCCGCGTGCCTGATGTCAGCCGTATCATCTACAATGACCGGCGGATTTCCCGGGCCTGCCGCGATCACCTTTTTGCCTGTTTTCATCGCCACCGCCACAACCGCTTCTCCGCCTGTAATCGATAAAATCGGAATATCCTTATGCTCCATAATAATCTTTCCGGATTCCAGAGACGGTTCCTTTACGGTTGTAATCAGTGCCGGAGGGCCTCCCGCCGCCGCAATCGCTTCATTCAGAATACGCATCGTTTCCTGCGAGGCCTTCTTTGCCGAAGGATGCGGATTGAATACAACCGCATTGCCCGCGGCAATCATGCTGATCGAATTATTGATCACCGTGGAGGTCGGATTGGTGGACGGGGTGATCGAACCGATTACGCCGAACGGCGCTCCCTCAATCAACGTCATCCCATTGTCGCCCGTAAACGCCACCGGTTTTAGATCTTCGATACCCGGCGTTTTTTCCGCTGCCAGCCTGTTCTTTAAAATTTTGTGCTCATATCTGCCATAACCGGTCTCTTCATGTGCCAGCCTGGCAAGATATTCCTCATTTTTAAGGGCTGCCTGACGCATGACGGCGATCAGCATACCGCGCTTTTCCAAGGTCATTCCCGCCAATTGTCTTTGCGATGCCTTTGCAGCCGCAACCGCCTGATTCGCATCGTCAAACATCCATGCGCAGCCGCATCCTTCCTCGCGCGACGCAGACGGCGCAGTGCCTTGCAATGCTTGCTGCACAGCCTCTTTTATCATTTCCCTTAACTGAACATCCGAATACTCCATGCCTTAAACACCCTCTCTATCTGATCCATCCAAATTTGGTTGATATATACTACTTATTTTTCTTTTTATTGCGTTGTTTACGCGATTCCTGTACCCTTTGAAACGAATGGTCGGGCTTCGCATTCTCCTGTGCAGCCGTTTGCACCACTTCCGCCGCTTTGCGTCCGTTACCGGCCTCCGCAATGTCTGCCTGTGTCTCGCTTATTTTTTCTTCCGGCTGCGGCTTTGGTTTTTCAATCGATTGCTGCGCGTCCTTTGCTTTATCAAACACCCGCCGCCCCAACACGTCAACGCTGTCAACGATCGCCACGATGGTATTATCCACCGGTTTGCTTTCGGTAAGCTCCGTCTGGCGGGAAGAGCTTCCTCCCACACACATCACAACCTCGCCCGCTCCTGCGCCAATCGCATCGATCGTTACAAACGGAGCGCCCTTTTCTTCAAAGGTATCCATATCAACAGGAACAGCCACCAATAATTTCATGCCCTCCAGCTTATCGGATTTACGCGTGCTTACAAGGCTTCCGACCACTCTTGCTAACTGCATGATTTCTCCTCTCCCTGCTTTGGATTGTAATTGTCCTTTGCTTTATCATAAGTTTGTTTTTCTTTGATGTTGATGTAATCCACGATTCCATAGATGCTATAATCCGAAGCACACTTCTTCGTCGTTTCTGTCTGGCGAGCGGAGCTGCCATAGGCGCACATCACAATGTCGCCATCTCCCGCGCCCACGTCATCCACACAGATCACATATTCGCCCTTTTCTTCAAAGGTCTCAAGATCGACAGGTTGTACGATCAATAATTTTGCACCGGTCAGTTTTGCAGATTTGTTGCTGCTGACAACCGTTCCTTTTACTCTGCCTATCAGCATTCTTTTCTCCTAACAGTCAATTGAAATATTGAGCTCCGCCGCACGTTCGCGCGCAAGCGGCGTAATGATTGCGCCCTGCGCGCATACAACCGAATACTTTCCATCCCTGCGCGCCTGCTCTATCTCCTGCTCGGTCACCAGCGTAAGAATTTCCGTTTCCGCTTCGCCCGCACAATGATATTGCGCGACCTGTATGCCCATTGACGTCAACGCATCGATGACCGCGCCGATCTTTTCAAAAAACGTTCCCCGCCTGAAAGCAGGCATATCAAAATCCAATAAAATGCAAACTTTTCTGCCCCATAAAAGCGAACGCAGCATGACATGCTCGATGAAACCTTCATCGTCGCCATCCGCAAGCCGTTTCAAGAGATTAATCTTAGGCGTTACCAGCACAATTCTTCCCTTGGAAGCCGCCTTTTGCAGCAGCAATTTCTCATCGCCTTTATCTTCTATGCGCATTGATTCAAAACCGAACGGCTCAAAGTCAGCCTCCTCGGTCAACGCACACTCGATATCCTCTCCATAAAGCGCAACCAGCTTTTCATTTGCCGTTTTGGGCGAAGGGACATACGTGGTAAATAGCGCAAGCGTTCCCACCACATGCTCGTCGCGCGGCTTTTCCCGCTCGATCCGGTTCAATACATTGTCCACGATGGAACGAACAAGTTCGTCCCAATTATCCGTCTGCGTCATTTATCCCACGATCTCCATGTAATCGCCATTTTTGATCAATGCGGCATTGGCCTCATCCATATCCACATGCACTTCCAGTTCGTGTCCGTCGCCCGCACGCACAAGCACGTCTTCAAGCACCACAGGACGAATTCCGCCGAAACGCAATTTGACGACATCCCCATTTTGCAAACGGTATTGTTTTGCCTGTTCTGAAGAGATGTGCAAATGCCGCCTTGAGATCATCAGTCCCTGCTGCAACTCAACCGTTCCTTTTGGCCCTGTGACCGTGCATCCCGCTGTTCCCTGCACCTCGCCGGACATATGCACGACAATCGGCACACCCAGTTTAAAGGAATCTGTCGCCGATATCTCTATCTGCGTATCCGGCCGTTCCGGCCCCAATACCCTTACCTTTGCAATGGACCCTTTCGATCCCTTAATTGTCAGCGTTTCTTCACACGCAAACTGCCCCGGCTGCGACAGCGGTTTGACAGGGGTAAGCTGGTAGCCCGCTCCAAACAATTGCTCCACATGACTGCGCGATAAATGGATGTGGCGGTTTGACACAGCCACAGGCACAATGCGTCTGCCCGTCTGCTCCATCAGCCCCGCAACCACTTCCGTTTCAACAATTTTCCTGATCGCACTTTTATCCATTTACTTGCTTCCTGCTATCTATAAAAATTATTTTTCAAAAAATCAAAAATTTACAAGTATGACAATTTTGCCGAAAAACAATGGCGTTTTGATATTTTTATATTAATCGTTCCCTCCGGTATTGTCAATTATTTTTTTGTGTTTTTGTTGTTTTGTGTTGATTGTTTCGTTGTTTCGTTTCAATTTACGAAATATTCATTTGTTAATATGCTTTCTTTTTGCTATAATGATGTCAATCTAAAAACAGGAATGGAGCCAATCATGAGAAAAAAACTTTCCTTTTTTGCAGTACTGGGCATATTATGTAT
>CAZQDA010000020.1:0-2558 GCA_964592155.1 uncultured Christensenella sp. | reverse complement strand
TTTATGATAACGGCATGCGCCGCACCAACTCCTGCTGCGCCTTCTTCCTCCCCCTCCACGGAGGCGTCCGCCCAGGCAGGCGCTTCGGCATCAACAGAAAAAAGCGCGTCTGTGCAAATCGATGCTTCCCTGCTCTCTGGCCCGTGGGCGCTTCAGGATTTTTCAGACATTGCGGACATGGGGAATTATCTCTTTTATTATTCGAATCCTGAATCCGAGTATGCCTGCATTGTCATGACACAGGCTGATCACTACGAAGATCGTGGAGACGATCTTCGGCAGGAACTGGAAAAAAATGTGGATACCTATATCAACCAGACGCTCAAAGGCTCTATGCTGGAATCAAGCGCAACAGAGCCTGTTTATTATGAAATCGACAATTATCCCGCAGCTTCCTTTGATGTCACGGGCACATTGCAGGACGGGAGCGAAACGTTTACCGCACGTACCGTCTTTGTCGCGACGGAGGAAAAAATATACTGTTTGCAACTGCAGGACAGTGCAGATCACTTCGATCAATCCGCCGGTTTGTTTGATGAGGTCAAGGACAGCCTTACCATTGCGTAAAAATCTTAGAAAGCGGCCTGCTTCCATCAAAAAAGCCATCCAAAGGATGGCTTTTTTTGTTCTACTCTGCCCAAAAAGGCGCTGCCGGACACATCAGTCTTATTGCTGCAAGCCGTCGATCCAAGACTGTAAATCAGCCTCCGATACCCCGCCGTCAAATCTCTGACCCGGAAGCCAGTTTCCACTCCCCGCCTGCTTCGCGATGTTATCTGCGCTGTTTCCAATGCCGCTGCTGCCTGAGGTGCAAAACGCAATGACTGTAATTCCCTCAAAATCATGGCTTTCCACAAAGGTGCTTATGATGCGCGGCGCATCTGCGTTCCAGATGGGATAGCCCAGGTATATTGTGGAATACCCTTCAAAAGACACCGGCTCCCCTCCAATAGCCGGACGCGCCTGCGGGTCATCCGATTCGATCGACGCCCGGCTCTTTCTGTCGGTATAATCGAGATCAGCATCTGAATACGGCTCCGCCGGAACAATCTCATAAAGCTCCGCCTTCACAAGCTTGGCAATTTTCTCTGCAACTCCCTTGGTTGTGCCCGTCGCGGAAAAATATACGACAAGCGTATTGTTCGCCGATGCAGATTCCTGTACCGGTTCTGTCGCAGCCGACGGTTCAACGGTGCTATACTGATTCTCTTTCTCTACCGTTCCGGATTGAATCGGCTGCACCTCCGCGCTTTTGGCGCAGGAGGCAATCCCAAACGCCATACACACGACGAGCGCCAAAACCAGAATTTTTCTAATGCTTTTCATATCATATTCTCCAATCATTTTTGCAGTCGCTTACAGCCAATTTGCCACCCATCCGGCAAGTTCCTTGCCTGACGCGCCCGCCGCAAATCGTTTGCCATCCATTACCTTTGCCCCTGATGCCAATGCTCTCAAATTCTCGCCGGAATCGCCGAGCTGGCTTCCTCCCGAGGTTGCGAAGGGCACGACTGTCTTTCCGCTAAAATCATAGGATTCCATAAAGGTGTCGATGATGGATGGTTCTCTGTACCACCATATCGGAAATCCGATGAACACCACATCATATTGCCCCATATTCTGTATGCTGGAACTGATTGCCGGGCGACAATCCCTGTCATTCATTTCAAGGGAACTTCTGCTGCTATTGTTCTGCCAGTCAAGGTCTGCGGCTGTGTAGGGCGTTTCCGGCTTGATTTCAAATAGGTCTGCTCCGGTTTCTTCTGACAGTTTTTCCGCGATCCTCTTTGTTATTCCGCTTGCGCTAAAATACGCAATCAATGCTTTACTCATGTAAAAAATCCTCCTGTATTATGTTTGCGTTTCCTATCCTTATCCTTTATAATAAGTTTAAGTTAACAATACAACTTAAAGTCTACTTTAAGTCAAGCCCAAATTTTAAAAATGAGGAAAGAGGATTATTATGCTATATACGGTTGGAGAAATTGCAAAGGTATTGGGCGTTCCTGCCTCCACGCTTCGTTATTATGATCAGGAAGGGATTCTTCCTTTTTTGGAGCGCTCCAGCGGCGGAATCCGTATGTTTACAGACAAAGACTACGAATGGCTGAAGGTGATTGAATGCCTGAAAAAATCAGGCTTATCCATCAAAGAGATCAAGGCATTCATGGATATGATCGACAGAGGAGATGACTCCCTTCAGGATCGGCTTGAATTGTTCCGTTCGAGAAAAGATGCCGTCCAGAAACAGATGGCGGCAATGCAGGAAACGCTTGATTTTCTAGAATATAAATGTTGGTATTATGAACAATCTCTACAGGATGGAACGGAAGCAAATGTCCGCGCTTTATCTGTTGATGAGCTTCCGACACGGTATCAAACTACCAAAAAAAAGATGAACATCGTTCAGCAGGGGGCATAGACGGGGGATTTATCACACTGAAGCAACGCGAAAAAGCTCTGCAAACATGATTGCAGAGCTTTTATTTTTGATCAAGCTATTCTTCTTGTTCCACCACTGTTTTTTCTCCAGTTCCCTATACGCCGAGCAGCCGTTT
>CAZQDA010000019.1:0-36196 GCA_964592155.1 uncultured Christensenella sp. | reverse complement strand
CAGAGTGCGGATCAGGTTTCCGTGGGGGCGGATCAGGTTTCCTCCGGCGCGCAGGCGCTGGCGCAGGGCGCAACGGAGCAGGCCGGCAGCATTGAGGAGCTTTCCGCTACGATTGGCGAGATATCTGATCAGATCAAGCGCAATGCAAGCAATGCGGCCAATGCGAAAGAAGAAGCAGACAATGCGGGTGCGGAAATCGTTGAAAGCAATCAGAAAATGCGGGAGATGATTGCCGCGATGGGTGATATTAGCACAAAATCAGGAGAAATTAGCAAGATTATCAAAACAATAGAGGATATTGCCTTCCAGACAAACATTCTTGCGCTCAACGCGGCTGTGGAAGCGGCAAGGGCAGGAGAGGCAGGAAAAGGATTTGCTGTTGTGGCGGATGAGGTGCGCAATCTGGCCAGCAAGTCGGCAGAAGCGGCAAAGAATACCACGACCTTGATTGGAGAAACAGTTGATGCGGTAGACAAGGGGATCAAGATTGCAGACGATACCGCTTCATCGATGCTTTCGGTGGTAGACAAAGCAAAGAACGTGACCTCTTTGGTAGAAGAAATTGCGAGCGCCTCCGGACAGCAGGCGGAATCTGCGGGTCAGGTTTCCCTGGGTGTGGATCAGATTTCGAGCGTAGTACAGACAAATTCCGCGACAGCGCAGGAAAGCGCTGCGGCAAGCGAAGAGCTTTCAGGGCAGGCGTTGCTCTTAAAAGAGCTCATGAGCCGGTTTAAGCTGCAGGAGAATGCGGGAGAAAGGCGTATGGACGAGATGATTCTGACAGGACAGGCAGATCAACTTGAACTGCCGGAGGATGGAATGGCATCTTCCAAGTATTAGACAGAGCATAGATATAGATAAGTCTGAACGGATTGTAAAAAGGGAAACGCAAAAACAATGTGTTTCCCTTTTTTCTATGGGAAAACAGGAGGAAAGGAGGGAGGGCGGCAGGGGATGTATTCTTGCGAAAAATGGGATTTTTTGATATGATAGAAATGGAAAATATTTGGAATCATCAGCGGGAAAGGATGTTTACCGATGTACAGGGAAGAGCTTGCGCATAAAAAAGTAGGGCCGTTTGCCGGAATATTGATCACTCTGGGGATCGTTTTTGGAGTGTTGGCGATTCTTTTCATCATGTCCTTTTTAAGCTTTTGGACGGGGATCGGCTGGATTCAGTTTACAGCCTTCGTAATCATCATTGCCGGCGCTTTTTTTCTGGTGAGATATTTTATGACGGATTATATCTATCTGGTGGAAAATGGCATGATTTTGTTTGGGCGGCGGATCGGCTCGCGGGAAAAAGAACTTTCCACCATACCGCTGCGCAATATCAGAAAAGCGGGAAATTATGAGCAGATGCGCAAAAGTCTTGCCGGAAAGAAGAAATATACCTATACATTCCGTAAAAAGAAGGAAGCATATGTGATCGACTGCGGGGAGATTGCCGTGGTTTTCAGTCCCACGGGGGAGCTTAAGAAAAGGCTTGGCAAAGGAGGCGGGGAGACTTGAAAACGCCGATTGTGGACATGCTGACGCATGTTGCAGAGCAGGGACAAGCCCGTTTTTGCATGCCGGGGCACAAGGGAAAAAGCGGTTTTTTGCCTCCGGTGGTGAATGTGATGGATATCACAGAACTGCCGGGAGCGGATAATCTTTATGGGCCGCAGGGCGTGATCAGGGAATCACAGGAACTGCACGCGCGCTTCATTGGGGCGAGGGAAAGCTATTTTTTGGTCAACGGAAGCTCGTGCGGCGTCCATGCGGCAGTGATTTCCTCAGTAAACAGGGGAGACGTGGTGATTGCAGCGCGCGACGTTCATTTGAGCGCGGTTCATGCTTTTTGTATGGCAGGCGCGCGGCCTGTATTTGTGTATCCGTCCGGCGGAATCGAGGAAGTTCCCGGCGTGGTCTGCCCGCAGGATATCGCGCGGGCGATTGCAGCGCATCCGGAAGCGAAAGCCGTTTATCTGACCTACCCTAATTATTATGGTTTGTGCGCGGATCTCAATGCGATTTGCGCGCTTGCGCATGCCGCGGGCATGAAAGTGATTTGTGATGCGGCGCATGCCGCGGCTTTCGATTTTTCTGATTTACTGCCGGTTTCCCCCGCGCAGACAGGCTGCGATATCTGGGTGAACAGCCTGCACAAAACGCTGCCGGCAATGAACCAATGTGCCGTGCTGAGTGTTGGAGAAAATTCAGGAATCCGGCGGGAGGTCATTCAATCCCGTCTGAATATGCTGCAAACGACGAGTCCATCTTATTTATTGCTTGGGTCGTCGGATTATGCGCTTGCCTATATGAGAGAATGCGGAGCGCATCAGCTGCGCTTGGCGGTGGGGCTTGTGGAGGAAAATATGCGCCGGATTGAGGCGCTTGGCGGTTACCGGTGCATTTTGCAGGACACTCCCAAAGCAACAAACGCATTTGACAGGGATATTTTGAAACTGGTGATCGACGTGACGGATCGCGGGATCAGCGGATTTGGCGCGGCAAAGGAACTCCACAAAAGCGGAATTGAAGTGGAGACGGCGGATATTTCCAATATTGTCCTGATCTGTACGGTTGCGGATGGGCCGGAGGAATTTGAACGTTTAAAAGAGGCGCTTGTGAAAATCAAAGGATCAAATTATCGCATAAGGCGGCAGACGACGATGAAAGATTTGGAAGAGATTTATACACTGCAGCCGGAGATTCCGATGGAGGAGGCGTTCTTTGCGGAGCGCAATCTTGTGCCCTCTGAGGATGCGGCGGGGTGCATTGCGGCGGCGAGCGTGGGCGCTTATCCGCCAGGGGTGCCGGTCATTCTTCCCGGGCATAGAATCACACCGCAGATGACGGATTATTTAAAGCTGCTGCGCGGTAAGGGCTATGAATTGTTTGGCATGCACGGCGATGGCATCGAAGTTGCATGTTTATAATGATAGCGGGCAAGGCAGAAACATCAAAGAAAGGACTTATGGAATTTTGAAGGGACTATTTATTACGTTTGAGGGTGTGGACGGATGCGGAAAAAGCACCCAGATGCGTTTTTTATCGGAATATTTGATGGAAAACGGAATCAATCCTGTTTTGACGCGGGAGCCGGGCGGTACGCCGATCTCCGAAAAAATAAGGGATTTGGTGCTGGACATCGAAAATGGGGAGATGGGCGACAGGACGGAAGCACTTCTTTATGCCGCCGCGCGCGCGCAGCATGTGGAGCAGGTGATTGTGCCGGAGGTAGAGAAGGGCAATATTGTGTTGTGCGACCGGTTCATTGATTCGTCGCTTGCCTATCAGGGGGTAGGACGCGGACTGGGCGTTGACGAGGTTATGGCGATCAATCGGTTTGCAATGGGAGACCGAATGCCGGATAAGACCTTTTTTCTGGATTTTCCGCCGCATCTTGCGTTTGAGAGGATGAGTAAAAAGCGCGTGCACGACAGGCTGGAAACGCAGGAGGAGGAGTTTTACATTATGCTGTACAACGGCTTTGTAAAGCTGGCGCAGCGTTATCCTGATCGCATCATACAAATCGATGCGTCGGG
Organism: uncultured Christensenella sp.; assembly: GCA_964592155.1. GTDB lineage: Bacteria > Bacillota > Clostridia > Christensenellales > Christensenellaceae > Christensenella. The sequence goes on along the minus strand of CAZQDA010000019.1, from coordinate 32,663 downwards.
TGATAAATTTGCTACACAGGAGATTGTGCGCGGCAAAATGACGGAAATTCTGAAATCGAGTGGGCTGTGGAATGAATGAGATTTTTGAAAGCGCGGTAAAAACAGGGAAGATTGCCGGGGCGTACCTTATCGCGGGCGCGTCGCCAGAGACCACAAAGCAGCAAATCGATGAATTTTTGCTGCATGTGTTTTGCAATACAAAGACGGCTTGCGGCAAGTGCGCGGGGTGTCTGAAATATCTGCATGAAAGCCATGTGGATATTGTAAAGATAGAAGCAGCTAAAAACACGATCAAAATTGATGATGTGCGGGAAATTCCCGCACAGGTCGCAAAAAAATCCTATGAAGGCGGATATAAGGCGGTTGTGATCAGCGAGGCGGATGCGATGACGCCTCAGGCGCAGAACGCGCTTTTGAAGGTGGTGGAGGAGCCGCCGGAAAACACCGTGTTTGTGCTGGGAGCGCAAAACACGAAAAACATATTGCCTACGATACTGTCACGGTGTATAATTTTAAAGACGTCGTTATCCCGTGAGCAAACAGAAAAACAGCTGTGTCAGGAGCAAAAAATTCCCACGCTGCGCGCGCGCGTCCTTTCTGCGGCGACAAAGGGAGATTATTATCTGGCGGTTTCCTATTTGCAGGATGGCTTTTTTGAAATCAGGGACAATATGATATTGGCCTTAAACCGTCTGTGGACGGCAAAAAACATGGCGACAAGCGCGACGCTTGCGCTGTTTTTAAAGCACGACGCGAAAATCGGCCTATGCCTTACGGTGGCGTTGCAGTATATTGCGGATGTGCTGGTGTATAAGCATACGCATGAGACGGACGGAATGATAAACGAAGATAAGCTGCATGAAATCAGCTCGCACGCAAGGTATCGCGACTACGTGCTGGTAAATACGCAGCAACAATTATTGGAATGCATGGTAAGGCGTGCGCAGTGCCCGGGCCTCAATACGAAGCTGGCGCTGGAAAGTATGCTTTTTCATATATTGGAGGTTATTTTATGAACTCTATTATTGGAGTACGTTTTACAGAAATCGGAAAGATTTATTATTTTGATCCGGGCGAATTTGAGTTACAGGTCAATGACAAGGTGATTGTTGAAACTGCGCGCGGAGTGGAGTTTGGCGAGGTTGTGCTCGCGCCGCGCCAGGTAGAGGAAAAGCAAATTGTAAAGCCGCTTAAAAAAGTTATTCGCAAGGCCGAACAAAAGGACTTTAAAAAAGTGGAGTCCAACAAACAAAAAGAAAAAGAAGCGTTCAGCGTATGTGAAGAGCGAATTAAAAAGCATAAGATGGATATGAAGCTGGTGGATGTGGAGTACACGTTTGACAGCGGAAAGATCATATTTTATTTTACCGCGGAGGGCAGGGTTGATTTCAGAGAGCTTGTGAAAGACCTTGCATCCGTATTCAAGACGCGCATTGAGCTGCGGCAGATCGGCGTGCGCGACGAAGCCAAGAAAATAGGCGGACTGGGGCCGTGCGGCAGGCCGTGCTGCTGCAGCGCTTTTTTGGGTGATTTCCAGCCGGTGTCCATCAAAATGGCAAAGGAACAGAACCTATCGCTTTCGCCCACCAAAATCAGCGGTCTGTGCGGCAGGCTGATGTGCTGCTTAAATTATGAGCAGGAGCACTATCACACCATGCGGCGCAAGCTGCCGCGGAACGGCAGCGTCGTGAAAACGCCGGATGGCGAGGCTGAGGTGATGGACACAAATGTGCTCACGGAAAAGGTGAAGGTCAAGCTTGCCTTAAAGGACGGAACTTTTAGCGTGGAAGAATATGACCTGTCTGAAATCGTGGTGAAGAGCAGGAAAAAAGAAGCGCCTGTGAAGGAAGAAGAAGTGATTGTTGACGAAGAAATAAAATCCTTGCTGGACGACTAAAAAAAGGTTGCAATTTCGTCAATGAATGGTAGAATATAGATGTATTAAGTATGGAGGTGAACGGAACATGGCATACAAAATTTCGGATGCGTGCATTTCTTGCGGCGCTTGCGCGGCGGATTGCCCGGTAGATGCGATTTCTGATGGCGGCGATCAGTACGTGATCGATGCTGATACATGCATCGATTGCGGCGCTTGTGCATCGACATGCCCGGTAGAAGCAATTTCTGAGGGCTAATTTCACAAGAAGCATATGAAGTAGGATTAAAAGAAATCTGCTTAAGGCAGGTTTCTTTTTTTGCCATTTTTTATGCGCGGGATATGATATAATAAAACAGATGGAACGAATCGATGATTTACAATTAAAAGGGTTAAAAATTTTGCAGGACACGGAGCTGTTCTGCTTTGGGACGGATTCTGTTTTGCTTGCGGATTTTGTGCGTCTGAAAAAGAATGCGAAGATTGCTGATTTGGGTACTGGAATGGGGATTCTTCCGCTGCTGCTCTATGGCCGCAGGCAAGATATTACCGTATATGCGCTTGAGTTACAGGAAAAGCTTTGCGATCTGGCACGGCGCAGCGTAGCGCTCAATGGCCTTGAGGAAAAAATCCATGTGATAAATGGAAACATTTGTCATGCACAGAAACTGCTTGGTGCAGGGTTTGATCTTGTGGTGTCCAACCCGCCCTATGAAAAGGAAACGGCAGGCATTGGCAGCGAAAATGAATGCCACCGCATTGCGCGCTTTGAGGTGGAGATTACGCTTGAAAAGCTGTGTGCGGCGGCGGGAAGCCTTTTAAAAACGGGCGGACGTTTTTATATGATTCACAGGACTTCGCGCCTCGTTGAAATCTTTGACGAGCTTCGCGCAAGCCGGATGCAGACCAAGGAGGTGCGGTTCATTCACAGCTTTGTGACAAGCGAGCCTGCGCGGGTGCTTGTCAGTGCGGTAAAGGACGGAAATGAAGGGGTGCGTATTCTGCCGCCGCTGATCGTGCACGAAGAAGATGGAAGCGAAACGCAGGAAATTAAAAAAATTTATCACAGAGAAAAGCAGGGCGGAGGAAAATAGCATGGAATCCGGAAAACTTTTGATTGTGGCGACGCCGATTGGCAACCTTGGGGATATTACGCTGCGCGCCATTGAAACGCTAAAGGAGGCAGACGTGATTGCCGCGGAGGATACGAGGCACACGGTCAAGCTTTTAAACCACTATGAAATTAAAAATAAGCTGTTGAGTTTCCATGAATACAGCAAACCGGAGCGTTTGGAGGAGCTTTTGGAGATGCTGCGCGAAGGAAAGCATGTGGCGCTCGTGTCTGACGCGGGAACGCCGGTCATATCCGATCCGGGATTTGCGCTTGTAAAAAAGTGCGCGCAGGAAGGAATTCCGGTGGAAAGCCTGCCTGGGGCCTGCGCAATGGTTACGGCGGTTACGCTGTGCGGCATGGATTGCTCGCATTTTGTTTTTTGGGGGTTTTTGAGCCAGAAACAGGCTGCGCGTAAAAAGGAGTTGGAAGAGATGACTCGCTTGGGGCTGCCCTGCGTGGTTTATGAGAGCCCAAACAGGGTGGAAAAGACGCTAAAGGACATTTGCGAGATATGTGGGGCGGATACGCCGGTGTGTGCGTGCAGGGAGCTTACCAAGCTGCACGAGGAGATACTGCGGGGCAGCGCGCTCGAGGTGATGAAGGAGCTTGCCGGCAGGCAAAGCGTGAAAGGAGAATTTGCGATTGTGCTGTATCCTGAGGCTATGGAAAAAGAACCGGAGGATGAGCAGATCAAAAGCGCCCTTGCAAAGTGCATGGAGGACGGGATGACGCGAAAATCCGCAGCGGGATTTGTGGCGGAGAAATTCGGCATTCCCAAAAACAAGGCATATCAAATGGCGCTGGAGCTTGGAACCTGATGGAATCCGGCGGAATATTTCGAAAAACAAGCTGTGAAGCCATCGATAATAGTTGAATTTGTCAAAAAAGTGTAGTAGAATAAGGCATTGAACAGTTGAATGTAAAAACATAAAGAGGTAATGTATGAAGATTATTTGTTCAGCAGTGTTCAGTGATTTGCCAAAAGGCGAATTGCAGGACAGAACAGCGGTTATGGTAGACGCGCTGCGTGCGTCGGCAACCATTATTACGGCAATATCAAACGGATGTGACAGAATTGTGCCAACCGGCGAAGCGAATGAAGCAGCGGCAATCAAGCGGATTTCGGAGGGAAACGTTCTTTTGTGCGGCGAAATTGCGGCACAGAAGGTGGGCGGGTTTGACCTTGGCAATTCTCCGCTGGAATATACACAGGATGTCGTCGAGGAAAGAATTATTATCTTTTCCACAACCAACGGAACGGTTGCAATCAAAACGCTTGCGCCGGCGGACGATATTTTGATTGGGACGTTTATCAACGCCGAAGCGGTTGCCAAAAAGGCGTGCGAGCTAGAGCGCGACGTTGTGCTTGTTGGCGCGGGAACAAAAGGAAAATTTTCCACGGATGACATGATGGCGATCGGCTGCATCATCGACAGGATGCTCAAGATTGATGAAGAAATTGAGCTGGACGACATGGGACGAATGGCGCTCAAGCTTTATCATGATGCGAACCATGACATTTTAGGCGCGCTCGAGGGCAGCACTCATTTTGAATATTTGCGGCAGCTTAAGCTATACGACGATCTGGAGTATTGCACCCGCGAGGATATGTTTGACGTAGTACCGGTTTATCAGGAAGGCGTTATCATCAAGGGCTGATAAATACAGAAAAGAAAATTGAGACGCAGCAGCCGCTGCGTTTTTTCTTTGCGGGAAAACGTGTTTTTGACTGCTATTGAAAAACAAGCGGCGGAACGATATAATAAAAGCTATGCTGATAAAAGAAGGAGCCTTGAATCAATGAGCGAAAAATTTTATATTACAACACCGATCTATTATCCGAGTGACAAGCTGCACATCGGCCATGCGTACTGCACAACGGCTGCGGACAGCATCGCGCGCTATAAGCGCCAGACGGGCTATGACGTGATGTTTTTGACGGGAACGGACGAGCACGGCCAGAAGATCGAAAAGATCGCAATGGAAAAGGGCATGGAGCCAAAGGCTTATGTGGATGGCGTTGTAGAGCAAATCAAAGAGTTGTGGAAGCTGATGAATATTACAAACGATGATTTCATCCGCACGACGGACGCGCGGCATGAGGAATGCGTACAAAAAATATTCCAGAAGCTCTATGATCAGGGAGATATTTATAAGAGCGAATATGAGAGCTGGTATTGCACGCCGTGCGAGGCATTTTGGACGGAACGACAGCTTGTGGACGGGAAGTGCCCGGATTGCGGGCGCGAGGTCCAGAGGGTAAAGGAGGAAAGCTATTTTTTCCGCGCATCCAAGTATGCGGACAGGCTCATTCAATACATTAAGGATAATCCGGAGTTTATTCAGCCGGAATCGCGCAAAAACGAGATGCTGAATAATTTTCTGCTGCCCGGTCTCGAGGACCTGTGCGTGTCGCGTTCTTCTTTCAAGTGGGGCATTCCCGTGCCGTTTGACAAAAACCATGTGATGTATGTGTGGATCGACGCGCTCTCCAACTATGTTTCCGCGCTTGGTTACCTTTCGGAGGACGACAGTCAATTCAGGCGCTATTGGCCTGCGGATTTGCATCTGGTGGGCAAGGAGATCGTGCGGTTTCATACGATTACATGGCCGACTATTTTGATGGCGCTCGGCCTGCCGCTTCCAAAGCGCGTCTATGGGCATGGATGGCTGACACTGCAGGGCGGCAAGATGAGCAAAAGCCGTGGAAACGTGGTTGATCCGGTTGTGCTGGTGGGACGCTACGGCGTGGATGCGATACGGTATTTCTTGATGCGTGAGGCGCCGCTCGGCAGCGATCTGATGTTTTCGAATGAACTTTTGCTGAGCAGGATTAACGCGGATCTTGCAAACGATCTGGGAAACCTTCTTTCGCGCACAGTGGCGATGATTGATAAATATTTTGGCGGGCAAATTCCTGCGATGGGAAAAATAGAGCCGGAGGATCAAGAGCTCATGGACTTTGCGCAAAAGCTTCCGGCGCATATGGATGCGCTGATGAACGAATGGAAGGTTTCTGAAGCGCTGACTGAAGTCTGGCAGTATGTCGGAATGCTAAACAAATATATCGATATTACGATGCCGTGGGCGCTCGCGAAAGAGGAAGCGCAAAAGGAGCGGCTTTCTAGCGTGATGTATCATCTGGCGGAGGGGCTGCGCTTTGTCAGCGTCCTGATCGAAAGCGTGATGCCGGAAACCTCCGTGAAAATGAGAACCCAGCTCGGAATCGGCTGTCAGGAAGACCTGTGCAGCTGGCAGAGTCTTGATTCGTATGGAGCGCTTGGCGGGGGAATCACGGTCTGCAAAGGAGAGGCGATTTTTCCGCGCATTGATATTGCAAAGGAGCTTGATGAGCTTGACAAATTGATGGCGGCGGCGCAAGCGCCGGAGGGAAAAGCCCCGGAAGAGGAAACAGAGCAGATCACAATCGATGAATTCAAAAAGGTACAGATGAAAACCGCAAAAGTTGTGGCGTGTGAAAATCTGGATGGATCCGATAAGCTGCTCAAGCTGACCGTGAAATGCGGCAGTGAGACAAGAACGATTGTTTCGGGCATCAGGGAGAGCTTCAGCGCAGAACAGATGATAGGGAAAACAGTGGTGATTGTGGCGAACTTAAAGCCCGCAAAGCTGCGCGGAACGCTTTCAGAGGGAATGATTCTGGCGGTTGGGGATAACCCTCAAATTGCGCTTGTGACGGCTGACGCGGAGGATGGACTCATTGTTGGATAAGGAAATCAGGCTTTTTGATACGCATGCACATTTGCTTGACGAGCGGTTTGACGAGGATCGCGAAGCGTTGATCAGTCGTTTGCAGCAACACAATGTGGATTATGTTTTGCAGGTGTCCTCTGATCTAAAGGACAGCATCCGCGGCGCGGCGCTGGCGAATGGGCACGGCATAATTTATGCTTCCGTGGGGTTGCATCCGCACAGCGCGAGCGAGTGGGATAAGGAGACTGCAATTGCGCTGCGCACGTTGGCAAAAGAAAAAAAAGTGGTGGCGATCGGTGAAATCGGCCTCGATTATCATTATGATTTTTCGCCGCGCGATCTTCAAAAAAAAGCGTTTGAGGAACAGCTTGCGCTTGCGATTGAGGTGGAACTGCCCATTGTGGTACACAGCAGGGAAGCCACGGCAGACACCATGGAGATTCTGAAAAAATATCCGCAGGCGCGCGGAGAGCTGCATTGTTTTTCCGGCAGCGCCCAAACGGCAAAAGAGCTCGTGAATATGGGATATTATATTGCCTTTGGCGGGGCGTTAACCTTTAAAAACGCGCGCAAAACGATCGAAGCGGCGCAGGCGGTTCCGCTGGAACGGCTTTTGATTGAGACGGATTGCCCTTATATGACGCCCGTACCCTTTCGCGGGAAGCGGAACGAGCCGGCTCATGTCGGCTATGTTGCGGAAAAGCTTGCGGAAGTAAAAGGGGTGAGCGTCGCGCAGATTGCGCGGATCACAATGGAAAACGCAAAGCGGTTTTTTGGAATCGAATCGGGTTTATAGTAAAATTAGAAAATAAAAAATTGTATGCAAAAGGCATACGGAAATATGCAGGAAAGATAGCTTGAATACTTATACTTATAAAATTGGAAACGACACTTATATTAACCTGACCAACAAATGCACCAACGACTGTGAATTCTGCGTACGCAGACAGGGAAAGGGCGTGGCCGGATACGATCTGTGGCTGGATAAAGAGCCGACCGCAAGGGAGATTATAGAGCTTTTAAAGAAAGATCCGACGGATGTTGTGTTTTGCGGATTTGGAGAGCCTACGATCAAGATGGAAGAGCTTTTGGAGGTTGCGGCTTTCGTGAAAAGCTACGGCGGACACACGAGGATCAACACAAACGGACATGCAAGCGCATATCACGGGCGTGATATCGCGGCGGAAATGATCGATTTGATCGACGAGGTTTCTATCAGCCTCAACGAAGCGGACGCGAAGAAATATGAGGCGGTTGTACACAGCCGGTATGGAGAGGACGGTTTTCGCTACATGCTTGCATTTGCGCAGGATTGCGTGAATTATGGAATCGCGGTGACTCTTTCGGTGGTGGATGTGATCAGCAGGGAAGATATTGAAACCTGCCGGAAAATCGCGGAGGAAATCGGCGCGGAATTTCGGGTAAGGACTTATATTTCATAAACTGTTGGAAAAGGCGCGCTGCGAAAGCAGCGCATTTTTTTGTTGTGCAAAAAAAGACCGCTAAAATGCGGTCTTCCGGTCTTAAAATCAGAGTTCTTTTTGGAGCATCAGGATTTCTTCACCGTTCAGTATTTCGCTTTGCATGCTGTCGCTTGCGACAAACCCGAGTTGCTCGCGGTAAATTTTGAGCGCGCGGTAGTTTCCGGGATCGACGTTGACCTCTACGAGCTTAATGCCAAATGTGCGCATATCCGCAAAGGCAATGTTCAGAAGGGAAATGCCGAGGTTGGGATACGCCTGCGGATCGATAATGTTGATGCTATGCAAAAACACCTTGTCCGGATTATCAAAATTACGCATGAAATAAACGGCTCCCAGAATCTCATCGTACTCCACCGCCACATAGACGCGGGCGTGGCGCAGCATGGCGATGAGATCAAACACATCGAGGGCTCCGCTGTCGTAGGATGAATTTTCGATTTGAATCAGCTGTTCCACCAAATCAAAATCGCGTTCTTTTATATGAAAATATTCAATAGCCATTGTGAATCCTCCAATACTGAAAATACAGTCAGTTTTTGATACATAAAAATTATACATAAAATGATACACGATTGCAAGCGAAAGCAAAAGCACGGAAAAACATTGGCTACAGGAAAGAAAGCGAAGGCAGTTGCTGCATGACGCTGCCGGAGTATTGCGCTGCGCGTGCCTGCTCGCTGGTGAAATCCTGCCTGGTCAGCAGTTTTTCAGAAAAGCTGAACGCGCCGTCTGTGCCGATGATAATGTGGTCAAGAAATGAAATACCCACTGCGCCCATGGCGGAAAGAATTTTTGTGGTGGTTTCAAAATCCATCTTGCTGGGCAAGCACGCGCCGCCCGGGTGGTTGTGCGCCAGAATAATTTTTTCCGTTCCGGTGCGCACTACGCTTTCCACGATGCGGCGGATGGAAACCACTGTTTGCGTCGCGGTTCCACGGCTTAATTGCTCGGTATGCCTGATCCGGAAATGGGCGTCAAGGCACAGCAGATAAAGCTCTTCCTGATTTTTGCCGCGTAAAAGATGCCGGACATATTCGATGGCGGATTCAATCGAAGAAATTTGTGTTCCGCCGGCGATGTCGTCAAGCCAGTATTTGCGGGCAAGCTCGGGCTGAAGCTTGATCAGCGTAGCCGCGTTTTCGCCGATGCCCTCCACCCTTGCAAGATCGGCTGGATCTGCGTTGAATACGGCTTGAAGGCTGCCGAATTTCTTTAAAAGCTCATGTGCGAGGACATTCGTGTCCCTGCGGGGAAGAGCGAAAAACAAGAGAAGCTCAAGCGCCTCATGCTCTTCAAACGAAGCGAGCCCTTCGTTCATAAAACGTTTTTTTAACCGCTGCCTGTGTCCGTCATGTATTGAAATCGCAGTTCACCTTAACTTTCTGTGAGTTTTCCATATGAATTAATTCGCCGCTTACCATGCGGAATCCTTTTGGAAAGGCTGCGAAAAAAGCAGTGTATTCCACACCGAAATCTGGTATAATAAGTACGGTCTACATTGATATAGCAAAAGGAGAACGAAAAATGTTGGATTTTTCGCTTGCGCCGCGCAAAGAGGAAATGATAGAAGCGCTTTGCAAAATTCTTAAAATAGAAAGCGTAAAAAGCCCTCCGCAGGGGAATATGCCCTACGGGAAAGGTGTTTTTGACGCTCTGATTAAGACGCTCAACATAGCGGAAAAGCTTGATTTTGACAGCGTGAATTTTTATTCGCATTTGGGATATGTGGAATATGGAGACGGGGACGATCTGTTTGCAATTGTGACGCACCTTGACGTGGTACCCGCAGGGGACGGATGGACTGTGCCGCCTTTTGACGGTACGGTAAAGGACGGTAAGATTTATGGCCGCGGCGCAATTGACGATAAAGGGCCGGCAATCGCGGCATTGTTTGCGCTTTCAGCAATTAAGGAAAATTGTATCAGCCTCAACAAGCGTGTGCGCATCATTTTTGGTTGCGATGAAGAGAGCGGCTGGTCTGATATGGAATTTTACAAGAAAAATGGCGGTGAAATTCCGACGATGGCAATTTCGCCGGACGCGGAATTTCCGATTGTAAATGCGGAAAAAGGGCTACTGCACCTGACCGCAAGCAAAAAGGCGTACCCGATCGACGAAGCGGCGGGTGGATTGATTCTGGAGTCACTTGACGCGGGAGAGCGGGTAAATGTTGTTCCGGCGGTGTGCACTTGCCAAATCAAAGCGAGCAAGTCGACTGTGGTTTCTTCCGCGGTAAGGCAGATGATGGATATTTTCAATGAAGATTCCCCTGTGCGGATTGCGGCAGAGGAGACGGAAGATGGGCTTAAGCTGACAGCGCACGGGTTTTCTGCGCATGGTTCCAGGCCAGAGGCGGGAAAAAATGCGCTTTCCTACATGATCCTGTTCCTCAATATGCTGCCGCTGCGAAAAAATGCGATCAGCGATGCGGTATATGAATTGGCAGAGTTCATCGGAACGCAGACGGATGGCGGGAATCTTGGGATTGCGGCGCAGGATGAATCGGGCGCGCTGACACTGAACCTGGGATATTTCAAGACGACTCAGCAGGGTGTGAGCGCGGGCATTGACATCAGGTATCCGATCCATAGCAATAAGCTGACCATTCTGTCGGCCGTGGGCGGCAAATTAAAGGAGCTGTCTATTTCAGAAGAATTTTCAAGGGACGCTCATTTTGTTCCGGAGGATTCTGAGCTGATTTGCGGCCTCAAAAAGGCGTATGAAGAAGTAACGGGCGATAAGGCATGCTGTATGACAATGGGCGGGGCGACCTTTGCGCGCGCGTTTCCGAACTCGGTTGCGTTTGGCGCGCTATTCCCCGGGCAGGAGGGCACGGAGCACCAGCCGGACGAGCACATAGAGATTGATTCTCTGATTAAGGTAGCGGATATACTTGCAAACGCCATTGTGGTGTTGTGTAAATAGAGCAAGAGAACTAAAAGGAGTTTTTGAATGAAGAACTTAACGAGCGACGAACTAAGGCAACTGTATTTGGATTTTTTCAAAAGCAAGGGACATACGGTAATCAGGAGCGCGTCTTTGATTCCTGAAAATGATCCTACCGTGCTTTTTACAACGGCGGGAATGCATCCGCTGGTACCTTATCTGCTGGGCGAGAGGCACCCCGCAGGGACGCGTCTGGTGGATGTGCAAAAGTGTGTGCGCACAGGCGACATTGACGAAGTAGGCGACGAATCGCACTGCACTTTTTTTGAAATGCTGGGAAACTGGTCGCTGGGCGATTATTTTAAAAAAGAAGCGATTGCGTGGAGCTACGAATTTCTGACCGATGAAAAGTGGCTGGGGATCGATAAAGACAAGCTGTATTTTTCCTGTTTTGCGGGGGATGAGCACGCGCCGCGGGATATGGTGGCGTTTGAAACATGGAAAGAAATGGGCGTTGCGGAAAGCCACATCTATTTCCTGCCCAAAGAAAACAACTGGTGGGGGCCGGCGGGAATCACAGGACCGTGCGGGCCTGATACGGAAATGTTTATTGATACGGGCAAGCCTGCGTGCGGGCCGGAGTGCAGTCCGGCGTGTGATTGCGGAAAATTCTTGGAAATCTGGAATGATGTATTTATGGAATACAACAAGCAGGCGGATGGCTTGTTCGTGCCGCTTGAGCAGAAAAATGTGGACACCGGAATGGGGCTTGACCGGACGATTGCGATTTTGCAAGGCAAGAGCTCTGTTTATGAGACGGATGTGTTTGCGCCGATCATTGCAAAAATTGAAGAATTGGCTTCCCGGAAATACGACGGCGCGGATGACGAAGCAAGAAGGGCATTTCGCATTGTGGCGGATCATATTCGCTGTGCGACCTTTATGATTGGCGACGAACAGGGCATTACGCCGTCCAATGTCGATCAGGGATATGTGCTGCGCAGGCTATTGCGCCGTGCCATCCGCTTTGCGGGCAAGTTGGGCATTGCGGAGGGTAGCCTTTCCAAAATCGCGCAGGTGGTGATCGACAAATATGCACACGCATATGATGAATTGCGTCAGGCAGAGCAGCGTATTTTATCTGAGGTCGAAAAAGAGGAAGAGCGCTTCCAGAAGACGATCACGCAGGGCTTAAAGGAATTTGAAAAGACAGTGGAAAAGCTGCAGGGCGGAATGATCGACGGAAAGAGCGCGTTCCGGTTATATGATACGTTCGGATTTCCGATCGAGTTCACGCTGGAGCTTGCAGAGGAACGCGGGCTTAAGGTGGATAAGGAGGGCTTTGATGAGGCGTCCCGTCATCATCAGGAGCTTTCCCACGCGGGCGCGGAGCAGCGTTTTAAGGGCGGACTTGCCGACACGGGAGAGCAGACCGCGCGCCTTCACACCGCAACGCATCTTCTGAATGCGGCGCTACGTAAAGTTTTGAGTGAAGATATTACACAGAAGGGTTCCAACATTACGGCGGAGCGTTTGCGTTTCGACTTTAACTTTGAGCGCAAGGTGGAGCGCGACGAGCTCGATCAAGTAGAAGCGTATGTCAACGAGGCAATCGCGGCTGGACTCGATATAGTTTGCGAAGAGATGACGGTGGACGAGGCAAAACAGCAGGGCGCGATGGGCGTGTTTGATTCCAAATACGGCGACCTTGTGAAAGTGTATACGATTCCGGGCTACTCCAAGGAAATTTGCGGCGGACCGCATGCGGCAAACACGGCTGAGCTTGGGCATTTTAAAATTAAAAAGGAGCAGAGCAGCAGCGCGGGTGTGCGCAGGATCAAAGCTGTGCTCGACTGAAAAAGCACAAAACCCCTTGGGAGGATTCTCTTTCAAGGGGTTTTTCTATGTGTGTGGGCAGATTGCGGTGAGATAAAAAATAGAAACAAAAAAGACTGATGGGTGAAATCAGTCTTTTAAAATCTTATGATAATGGGGGAATGCAAATAATTATTCAGCGGTGCTGTTTAATTTCTTTGCCAGCTGTGCTTTTGTACGATTTGCTTTATTCTTATGAATCGTACCTTTTAAAGCAGCTTTATCAACCGCGCTGACCGCAACCTTGAAGAGCTCTTCTTTGTTTGCAGCGCCATCCGCTACCGCAGCGTCAAATTTTTTCAGGTCTGTTTTCAGCGCAGACTTGATCATTTTGTTGTGCAGTGTTTTTTTCGCGATGACCTTCACGCGTTTTTTTGCTGATTTGATATTAGGCATTCTTTCACCCCCGTATTTTTTAATTCAACAAAAGCTATTCTACCATATTACGATACCCATTGCAAGCTATTTTAGCAGAAAAAGAGGCGAAAAAGCATAAGCGATCTCAATCCTGAAAACCACGCGGCAATTTTGCGGATGTGTCATCCGTTCGTGCTGCAGCGCGCGCGGTGTATTTTGAACGGACGGTATCGGTGCAGGGAGGCAAAGACGGTTCAATCCTGCAGTGATTGCAGGGACTCAAAACAGCAGCCACTTTACTAACAAAGAGCATTGTTATATAATGGAAAGCATCCAAGATTATAGAACGGGAAGCAAAAGCGATGCAAAAAAGGGAATTACCAGTTGGGGTTTTTGATTCGGGGGCGGGCGGCGTAAGCGTGCTTGCACAGATCATGAAGCGGCTGCCCAAAGAAAGCTATATTTATTACGGCGACAGCGCAAATGCGCCTTATGGAACGAAGACGGAAGAGGAGATCAAGGAATTGTCTCTTGCATGCGGCGATTTTTTGATGGAGCGCGGTGTTAAAATGATTGTGATTGCCTGCAATACGGCGACAAGCATCACGGTGCAGGCCATGCGCGAAAAATATAATATTCCGATTATCAGCATTGAGCCGGCGGTGAAGCCCGCGGTTGAAAAGTATCCGGAGGCCAAAAGCGTTGTTCTTGCGACGCCCGCCACGCTCAAGCAAAAAAGGTATTCTCATCTTTTGGATACGCTTGACGCAGCAAAGCAGGTCATCAACATCGAATGTGAAGGACTGGCGGAGCTGGTGGAGGAGGGCGACCTGAAAAGCCCCCACATCAAAGCTTACTTATATGAAAAATTAATCCCTTACCGCGGTCAGCAGTTGGGCGGCGTTGTTGTCGGCTGTACGCATTATTCTTTTATCAGCGATCAAATGCGGGATGTGGCATCCAAGCTGTGCGGGGGGCCGTGCGAGGTATTTGACGGAAAATATGGAACGGCACGGCAGGTGGAAGCGGTGCTTGCACGGGAAGGACTTTTGAACGAATCGGCCGCGCAGGGAGAAATAAAATTTTTTTCCAGTTCTGATGCGCACAGCGTTGCGGTTTTCAGGAGATTCGCGGCAGTGTGAGCTGTGTTTTCACAAAAAAGGACTGGCATTTTTAATCCCGCTGGTGTACTATATATAGTGTTCTTGACCAAGAGAGAATACTAAATATATTACACAGGGGGATTTTTTGATGTTAAGCAAAAATGCGGTGACCGTGTTGGAACGGCGCTATCTGAAAAAAGATGCGGACGGGCAGCCGATGGAAACGCCGGACGACCTTTTTAAGAGAGTGGCGCAGGCAATCGCGGAAGCGGATAAAGAGTATGATGTGGACGCCGACGTCAAAAAAACGCAGGATATTTTTTATGAAATGATGTCCAGCCTGAAATTTATGCCAAACTCTCCGACACTGATGAACGCGGGCAGACCGTTAGGACAGCTTTCGGCGTGCTTTGTATTGCCGGTTTCCGACAGCATGGAAGAGATTTTTGACGCCGTGAAAAATGCGGCGCTGATCCACAAAAGCGGCGGCGGCACCGGATTTTCTTTTTCGCGTTTGCGCGGGGCGGGCTCCACCGTTAACTCCACGGGTGGCGTCGCGAGCGGACCTGTGAGCTTTATGAAGGTATTCAATGCCGCGACTGAGGCGGTGAAGCAGGGCGGTACGCGCCGCGGTGCAAACATGGGCATCCTGCGCGTCGATCATCCGGACATCATGGAATTTATCCAGTGCAAAAAAAATTCAACTGAAATTACCAACTTCAATATCAGCGTTGGCATCACGGAAGAATTTATGAAAGCAGTGCGTGAAAAGCGCGAATATTCTCTCGTTGATCCGCACAACAAACAGGAAGTTAAAAAATTATACGCCCCCAATGTGTTTGATTTGATTGTGAAGATGGCATGGACGAACGGCGAACCTGGCATTGTCTTTTTAGACCGGATCAACAGGGATAACCCTGTGCCCAGTTTAGGAGAGGTGGAAAGTACCAACCCTTGCGGCGAGCAGCCCCTGCTGCCGTATGAAAGCTGTAACTTAGGCTCGATCAACCTTGACGCGCTGATGGTGAAGCGCGATGGGGAATATGAACTCGATTATGAGGAGTTTGGCAAGACGGTGCGCAATGCGGTGCATTTTCTGGACAACGTCATTGCCGTGAACAATTATCCGCTCAATGAGATTCGCGATATGACGCTTTCCACGCGTAAAATCGGGCTTGGACTGATGGGGTTTGCGGACATTCTGTATAAGCTGAAAATTCCATATCATTCAGAAAAGGCGATTGCGCTTGCGGAAAAGGTGATGAAATTCCTGCGCGATACGGCAAGGGAGGAATCGTGCGAGCTTGCAAAGGCGCGCGGAACATTCCCCACCTATGATGAAAGCATTTTTAAGAGTCAGGGACTGGTGCAAAGGAATGCGACTGTAACGACGATTGCCCCCACGGGGACCATTTCAATCATTTGCAGCGCGTCCTCCGGAATCGAACCGATTTTTGCGCTTTCTTATATCAGGAATGTAATGGACAACGACGAGCTTTTGGAGACGCATCCTTACTTTGAAGAGGTGATGAAGGAGCGCGGGCTCTACAACAAAGCGCTGATGTCCAAGATTGCCAAGGAGGGCACGATTGCGCATATCGAGGAAATCCCGCAGGACATCAGGGATATATTTGTGACGGCGCATGATATTACGCCGGAATCCCATGTGCGTATGCAGGCGGCGTTTCAGAGGTATACGGATAACGCGGTGTCAAAAACTGTGAATTTCCCGCGCGAAGCGAAAAAAGCGGATGTGCGTGAGGTATATGAACTCGCCTACGATCTGGGGCTCAAAGGGGTTACGATCTATCGCGACGGTTCCAGAGACGCGCAGGTTCTTAACATCGGCAAGGTCAACAAGGCGGAGGAAGAAAATTCTGCTTGTGAATGCGTCAGTGAAGGAAAGGTCGCACCGAGAAACCGTCCGGAGGTAACGCAGGGAATTACGCAAAAGGTCAAAATTGGCTGCGGAAACCTATACATCACGGTGAATTATGATGAAAACGGTATTTGTGAGGTGTTCACGAACCTTGGACGCGCGGGCGGCTGTCCGTCGCAGTCCGAAGCGACGAGCCGGTTGATTTCCACCGCGCTGCGCAGTGGAATGGATGTGGAATCCGTTGTGGAACAATTGCGCGGAATCCGGTGCCATTCCACGCTCAGAAAAGGCGGGGACGTGAAGGTGCTGTCCTGTCCGGATGCAATTGGCAGAGTGCTACAGACGGTCGCGCAAATGCAGGGTGAAAAAATTGCGCCGCTTGTCATGCAAGATGAGCAGGAACAGCATGACGACACCAAATGTCCGGAATGCGGAAAAGCGCTCGAGCACGAGGGCGGGTGCAATATCTGCCGTTCGTGCGGATACTCCAAATGCGGGTAATGCAAAGAAAAACAGACAAAACAGTCAAAAAGAACGCCATTTTGAATCGGCGTTCTTTTTTTGGCATTCAGCGGGAAAAAAGACAGGAATTTTCATTTTTGGGTTGCATTTTCAAGAGGGATATACCATACTAAAGTTGTGAGAAATATGAAGCAGAAGAGAGTATGGAAATGCAAGCAAAAGAATACGAAAGCAAGTTAAGATATCTGATTATTTCGGTGCCGGAAGTGATCAACGAAGCGCCGGGAATTAAAATTTTTGGACACACGTTAAAATCATTTTTGTTTACGACGGACATCGCGCTGATCAGGAATACGGATGCGGACGCGATTATGGCGGTCTATCCGTTTACGCCGCAGCCGTCTATTAACCAGGCGATTATGACCACGGCGGACGTGCCGGTGATGTGCAGCGTGGGCGGCGGGGAGATCGAGGACGAGCGCGTGGTACATCTTGCACTGGAAACGGAATTCCGCGGCGGCGTGGGCGCGGTCTTAAGCCCCGCCGTGGACAATGACGTGATTGCGAAAATCAAGAAGCGGGTGGATATTCCTGTGGTGGTGACGGTGGTATCTGAGAAAGAGGATATTGAGCGCAGGATTGAGAGCGGGGCGGACATTCTGAATGTTTCGGGCGCGGACAACACCTGCAAAATTATCGAGGGCATTCGCAATAAGTATCCCTACATTCCCATTATTGCGACGGGCGGGCCTACGGACGACACCGTAAGGGAAACAATTGATTGCGGAGCGGATGCGATCACCTATACGCCGCCAACCAATTCCGAGCTGTTTCGGATGACGATGAAGCTTTACAGGGAAGAACTTTAAAGAAATAAAAAAGTCCGGTTTAAACCGGACTTTTTTTAAACTTTTTTCTTATGTGAACATTGTGCCTGAGGAAATACCGTAGATCAAAAATCCCGCGAGGCCGATGATCAGGCCGATCAGCCAGAATTTGGTAAACGTGCGGAACTTGGTGTCAAGCTTGCGCTCCAGATATCTCTGCCCGAGCATAACGCCCGCGAAAATAATGACGAAAAGATATTCCAAAAGCGTGTTGCCCGAATCTGCTCCCAAATAGATAGAGAGCCAGATGCCGATGCCTGCCACGAGGCCTAAAATGATCTGGATTACCTTGGATTGTTTCTCTGTCAATTTCATAAAATACCCCTTCATTCAGTTATACTTTCCCTATTATGGCATATTCTGTTTTCAAATTCCATAATAAATTGAAAATTTTATTTATTTTTTGTGTTTTATCTGTTACACTGTTAGTATCATTTCTAAATTGATTTTTGGTTTATAAGACTTCATATAAATAAATTCCATAGGAGGTCTCTTACATGAAAGTATATCACCCACAGGACATATTAAACATTGCGCTCGTTGGGCATGGTGGCGAAGGAAAGACGACTCTGACGGAGGCGATGCTTTTTGACTCCGGGGCAACCGAGCGGATCGGCAGGGTGGAGGATGGAAACACCACAACGGATTATGATAGCGAGGAAATAAAGCGCCAGATTTCAATCGGGCTGGCTTTGGCACCGGTTGAGTGGAACGATAAGAAGGTAAACATAATCGACGTTCCCGGCTATTTTGATTTTGAAGGAGAGGCTGTCGCGGCCTATGAGCTTTGCGATAGCGCACTGATTCTATTGAGCCCGAACGGCATTGTGCCGGTCGGCGCGCAGAAGGCGTATGAATATTGCGTAAAGCATACGATCCCGCGCGCGTTTCTGGTGAACCAGATCGATAAGGAAAACACAGATTTTGTTAAGACGGTAGGCGCGCTCGGAACGAAATATCCTTCCGCGGTGGCGGCGGTGCAGATGCCGGTGATGCAGGATGGGAAATTTGCGGGAATCGTTGACATCGTGGGCATGAAGGCCTATCTGTTTGACGGCAAAGGCGGCGTAACGCCGGCGGATGTTCCGGCAGACATTGCAGACGATGTGCAAAGCCTACGCGAGGCGTTGGCAGAGGCGGCTGCGGGCAATGACGAAGAACTGATGGAAAAATTTTTTGACGGGCAGGAGCTTTCGGAAGAGGATATCTTAAAAGGGCTGCGCGAAGGAATCGTGGCGGGCAGCGTTGCGCCGGTATTCGTAAGCGCGGCGGCGCTCAATCAGGGCGTAAAGACACTGCTTGACAGGCTGATTACCTTGATGCCTACGGCGGCTGAGGCGCCGGAAAAAGAGGCTCTTGATATGGGCGGGAATCCGGTCAAAGTAAAGGTTGACACGGCGGCGCCGTTTACAGCGCGCGTTTTGAAGACAATTGCCGATCCGTTTGTAGGGAAATTGTCGATCATTAAAGTGATGCAGGGCGTTTTGAAATCCGATATGGCTATCACGAACGCAAACACCGGAAAAGCGGAAAAAAGCTCAAGCCCCGGCATTATGCGCGGAAAAAAGATGATCGGCGTTTCGGAACTCGAGGCGGGCGACATTGGCGCGCTTGCCAAATTGCAGCACACAGCCACGGGCGACACGCTTTGCTCGACAAGCTGTGTGGTGAAGTTCCTGCCGCTTGCGTTTCCGGAGCCGTGTATTTCTCTCGCGGTTGGCGCGAAAAAGAAGGGCGAGGAAGAAAAGGTATTTGCGGGGCTGCACCGCTTAGAGGACGAAGACCCAACCTTCAAGCTGGTAAAAGATACGGAAACAGGCGATATGCTGGCAAACGGCATGGGAGAAATGCATCTTGAAGTAATCAATAACAAGCTGAAAAGCAAGTTTAATGTGGAAGGGGAATTGCATGACCCGAAAATCCCTTACCGCGAAGCAATTAAGAAGCCTGTCAAGGCGCAGGGAAAACACAAAAAGCAGTCGGGCGGACACGGGCAGTACGGCGATGTGTGGCTGGAATTCTCGCCGGTTCCGGACGGGCTTGCGGACTTTGTCTTTGAAGATAAAATTGTGGGCGGCGTTGTGCCGCGGCAATATATTCCGGCAGTGGAAAAGGGCCTTAAGGAAAGCGTGAAAAAAGGCGTTTTGGCAGGATATCCTGTTGTAGGGCTCAAGTGTACGCTTTATGACGGCTCGTATCACACGGTGGATTCTTCTGAAATGGCGTTTAAAGTGGCGGCCAACCTTGCGTTTAAAAAAGGGATGGCGGAAGCGAACCCTGTGCTCTTAGAGCCCATTTTAAAGGTCGAAGTATTGATTCCGGACGAATACATGGGCGATATTATCGGTGATCTTAACCGGAGGCGTGGACGCATTCTGGGCATGAATCCGATGGAGGGTATGCAGGAAGTGGTTGCGGAAGTGCCGATGAGCGAGATGTTTAAATATGCGACAGACCTTCGCTCCATGACGCAGGCAAAGGGTTCTTTCAAGCAGAGCTTTGAGCGTTATGAGGAAGTTCCGGCGCAAATGGCAGGGAAAATCATCGAGCAGGCAAAAAAAGATATGGAAGAATAACGCCAAAACTGGTAATATAAAGGCTGCAAGAGATTGCGGCCTTTTTTATTTCAAACAATGATATCAGGCGGCGCAAATGTGCGCAATGCCTGTTTTAGGAGGGTTTTTTATGATTATATGTGTGTATCTGAATCCGACGATTGATAAAACGCTGTATCTTAACAGACTGGTGCAGGGCGGCACCAACCGGCCCAAGAAGGTGATTATCGATGGCGCGGGCAAAGGGATTAACGCCGCGGTGGTGGCAAAGGAGCTTGGAAAAAGCGTTAAGGTGATGGGGCTTCTTTATACGAGCGACGGGATGCTGATCAAAAGACGGCTGGAATCCAAAAGCATTTTCTATGATTTTTTGGAAAAACCCGGCGAATCACGCACAAATACCAAAATATTCGACGAGCAGGCAGGGGAAATTACAGAAATCAATGAAAGCGGCAATGCGGTCACCATGGAAGACATGGGCAGGATCGTGCAGGATATTGTGCAGACAGCCAAAAGCGAAGATGTGGTGATTCTGACTGGCAGTCTTCCGCCGGGATGCGATCAGGACATTTATGGCAGGATGATCAAAGAGCTTAACGAAAAGCAGGTCAAATGCGTACTGGACGCGGATGGCGAAGTACTTGCGCTGGGTATCAAGCAGCATCCGTATTTCATCAAACCCAATATTGACGAGCTGAAAAGCATCACAACGCTCAAGGGTGATTCCGTGGAAGAGGTTGTCCTTGCCTGCCGTGAGATCATCGCCTCCGGCGTGAAGCTTGTGGGTGTGTCCATGGGTGGCGACGGCGCTCTTATGGTGGATGCGCACGACGCGTATTTTGCAAAGCCAATGAAGGTGGAGGTGCGTTCTACGGTGGGCGCGGGCGATTCTATGGTGGCCGGCGTAACGAGCGTTCTTGACGGACGGATCGATGAGGCGCTGCGTTGTGGCGTTGCTGCCGCTACGGCATCTATTACACTGGAAGGAACGCAACTATGCACAAAGGAGATTTTTGATCAATTCTATGATAAAATAGAAATTGTAAAATTATAAATTTTGAAATCTATAGGAGCAGGAGAGTTTATGAGAAAAACGAAAATTATATGTACTCTGGGACCGGTAAGCGAAGACGAAGCGACGATAGAGCGCCTGATTGATGCGGGGATGGATGTCGCCCGCCTGAATTTTTCGCATGGAGATCACCAGATTCAGAAAGCAAGACTGCAAAAGGTGCGTAAAATAAGCAAGGCAAAAGGGAAGTATACCGCCTGCCTGCTTGATACGAAAGGGCCGGAAATCAGGATCGGCACATTTAAAAACGGAGGAATCGACCTCAACACGGACGACGTTTTCACCCTCACCACAAAGGAAGTGGAGGGCGACGAAACGTGCGTTTCCGTTTCGTTTCAGGACCTGCCGGGCGATCTGGCGCAGGGCGCGATCATCCTGATCGACGACGGCCTTATAGAAATGCAGGTTACGTGTCTTACGGAGACGGACATTACCTGTAAAGTGTTGAACGGAGGGCATCTTTCAGACCGCAAGGGCGTTAATGTTCCGGGGTTCTCGATTTCGCTTCCTTACATCAGTGAAAAGGACGAGGCGGATATTGTATTCGGAGTCGAGAATGAAGTGGATTTTATTGCGGCAAGCTTTACGCGCAACGAGCAGGACATTCTGGACATCAAAAAAATACTTGACCGGTATGATTGCCGCAGTATCAAAATTATTGCGAAAATAGAAAATGCCGAGGGCGTTAAGAACATTGATGACATTCTTCGCGTGTCGGACGGAATTATGGTGGCGCGTGGGGATATGGGCGTGGAAATTCCGCTGGAAGAGGTTCCTGTCCTGCAAAAACGGTTGATCAGCAAAGCCTACAGCGCGGGAAAGCTCGTGATTACCGCGACGCAAATGCTGGAAAGCATGATTCACAATCCGCGGCCTACGCGTGCGGAAACCTCGGATATCGCGAATGCGATTTACGATGGCACCAGCGCGATTATGCTGTCTGGCGAGACTGCGGCGGGCAAATATCCGGTGGAATCCGTGATGACCATGGAGCGCATCGCGTGCAGGACCGAGCACGATATCAATTATAAGATGCGCTTTAAAAAGAACGATATGACAGAAATTTCGGATGTGACGAACGCAATTTCTCATGCGGCCTGCACGACGGCCTATGATCTGGGTGCGTCCGCGATCATTGCGGTAACCAAAACAGGCGCGTCCGTGCGTATGGTATCCAAATACCGCCCGTCCATCCCGATCATTGGCTGCTCGCCCGATCCACAGGTGTGCAGGCAGCTTAATATGTCGTGGGGTGTGATTCCGCTTGAAGTGGAGCAGAAGTTTAATACGGACGAGCTTTTTGAGTTGGTGGTGAACACAAGCAAGAAGGCGGGGCTTTTGAAAAACGGAGATTTGGTTGCGATTATGGCCGGCGTTCCACTCGGGATTGCAGGCACGACAAATCTTTTGAAAGTGCATATCGTAGGCAATGTGCTTGTGAAAGGGACGGGGATCAATGCGCTGTGCGCGTCCTCCACGACCTGCGTTGCGAACTCGGAAAAGGAAGCGCGGCAGACGTTTAAGCGCGGCGATATTTTGGTAGTTCCGAGTACCTCCAATAATATTCTTGATTTGATGAAGCAGTCCGCGGGTATTATAACAGAGGCGGATGGTCTTGATTCGCATGCGGCGATTGTTGGAATGGCGCTCGATATCCCTGTTTTGGTGGGGGCGGCGAGCGCAACGCAAATCCTGAAAAACGGGATTCACGTCAAGCTGGATGCGGAGCGCGGACTCGTCTGCAATGAAAATCGTGAGGACTGATTAGGGATATGCTAACATTTAAATCTTTGGAGCTTGATGAAAAGCCCCTTTTTGACAGCTATGTGATGGGCCATGGATATCGGCATTCGGAGGCTTCTTTTTCGAACATGTATACCTGGCAGGAAGCCTGGGACATGAAAATGGCGGTGGAGGGCAACGGACTTTATATCTCGATGTACAGCGATGTATACCGCCCGTTTTTACTCCCGCCCTATCTGAAAGACGAGAGCGAGTCTATCGCGCCGTATATGAAGATATGTGAAGAATATATGGTGGAGCAGTTTGGCGTATTTTATTTAAAGTGCGCCACGCCGCAGATGGTGGAAAAAATAAAACGAGATTGCGGGGACCGTTACAGCTTTGCTTATGACGAGTATAACACGGAATATGTCTACAACGCGCAGGATCTGATCAATCTTTCAGGGAAAAAATACCACTCCAAGCGCAACCACATCAATGCTTTTCTGCGCAGCTATGATGCTGAATTTGAGCTGTATGACGACTGCTACAGGCAAGAATGCTTAAAGCTGCAAACGGACTGGGCAACCGATAAGGACGCTGACCCGCGCGAAGCCGAGGAAGAGATGCTGTCCATAACAAAAGCGCTCGACCATTGGCGGGAGTTAAATTTCAAGGGATGCGTCATCAAAATGAATGGCGCGATCGCGGCGTTTTCATTCGGAGAGCAGATCAGCGAGGATACGGCGATTATCCATATTGAAAAAGCGCGGACGGACGTGAACGGATTATTCCCTTATATTAACAATGAGTTTGTCAAAAATGTGTGGTCGCACTGCACGTACATCAATCGCGCGGAGGATATGGGCGTGCCCGGAATCCGCAAGGCAAAGCAGTCTTATCATCCGGCGTTTATGCTGGAAAAATATGATGTACTATTAAGTGGTGAATGACAGTGAATATGCGAAAATTAACGTCCGCCGAAGAGCCTGCGGCAAAAGACGTATGGAAGGTATGCTTCGCAGATTCTGAGGCGTTTATCGACGAATATTTTAAGAAGATCGTCCGGTATGAAGACACCCTTGGTTATTACGAGGGGGAAGAGTTGCTGGCTGATCTTTTCATGTTGAAATTTCAGGCAAAGTTTGCTGGACGTTTTTATGCTGCGGATTTTTTAGCGGGATGCGCGACGCTTCCCAGGGCGAGAAAACGCGGGCTGATGAAAGAGCTTGTGCGCAGCGCGATGCTGGACATGCGCGGCAGAGGGCTGTGTGTGACATATTTGCATCCGTTTTTGCACAGTTTTTACCGTAACTTTGGATATGAAACCATCGCCTACATAAAGAGGCATACGGCGCAGCCGTGCATGTGCGGGGAGACGAAGCTGACAACATGCTATTCTTCTATGCAGAATCTTCCGATGGAAAAAATGTATCAGGCATATTGCCGTTATATGGATCGCTTTGACAATTGTTTTTTGCGCGACAGCGCGCGGTTTTCGAACTGGCTCGCCCTTTTGTTTGCGGACAAGGGTCAAGCGGCGGTTTACGAGAATCCGGGTACAGGCGAATGCGCATACGCGCTCTTTTATCTGGAAGACGGCGCGGCGGATATGTTTGAACTGGCTTGTGCGGATCAAAAAACAAGGGAAAAGCTCTTTGACGCAGTTCCCGCGGCAAAAGCAAACTATTTTCTTCCGGCTGGTGCGCACGAGCAGGGAAGCGAAGAGTTTACCATGATGCGTGTTTTAGACCCGATCGCTGCACTGCAAAATGCAAGGCTGCACGCTTATGATTTTACGATAGCTGTGGAGGATGACTTTTTGGGTGAGAAATACAGCTTTTTGGTCGGTAAAGGAGACGATGGAAAAAATATCGTTTCAAAAATCGATACTGTATCGGCAGATATTGCGGTTCCCATCAGCGCTCTTGCGGCGCTCATCGCCGGAGCACAACCAACCTATCCGGATGTTTTCCCTAGGCAATCGGCCTGTTTTTTTGAAACTTACTGAAAAAGAATAACGTAAAAAATAGCGGAAAACAGAAGAGAATCACTTAAAACAGAGGAAAAACGAAGACACGCCCACAAGCGCGGCGTGTTTTTTTCAATCTTGGAGTTGCATTCTCTAAAAATTAGGACTAATATATATAAATAAATTATAAACAAAAGATAAAAAAGCAGGTAAGGAAGAATGTGGGGAATCTTTGTGGGACTCGTAATCGGCACGGCTGAGGTGTTTTTATTAAAGAAGCTGATCGCCATGATGACGCAAAGCCGCAAGAGCGCCTCGATGGCCGTACCCGTTACGATTGCCAAGCTTGCGTTGATTTTGGTCGCGCTGTGGTGTATGGCAAAATTTGTTTCGATCCAGGCCATGATCTGGTGTGCCGGCGGCATCGCGATTGCGATGATCGGCATTCCGGTGACGGTTAGCATTATGACCATTAAAAAGTATAAGCAGCATGGAGGTGAGCAGAAATAATGGAGATACCCAGCGTATTCCCTGATAAACTGATGCTTGGAGGCTTTCAGGTCAGCTCAACGCTGATTGCGGCCTTTGGAACCACGATTGGCATCATTATTTTTGCACTGATTTTTCGGTTTGTGATTCTTAAGAATTTCAAAAAGGTACCCAAAGGATTGCAGAATGTGCTCGAGCTTGCGGTGGATGGAATCAATAAATTCACCCGCTCGATTTTGGGAGAAAAGGGAAAGAATATTGCGCCTTATATTATGACGCTGTTTGCGTTTATTATTTTTTCCGGCGCTCTTGAATTTCTGGGAATCCGGTCGCCCGCGACAGACCTTGACTGCACAATCGGCCTTGCGCTTATCTCTTTTGTGCTGATCATTGCATTCTCGATTAAAAACAGGGGCGTGAAGGGCTGGCTCAAGACCTATGCGGAGCCCAAAGCCTTTATGGCGCCCATCAACGTGCTTTCGTCCGTGGCGGTTCCGATCTCGCTCGCCTGCCGGCTTTTTGGCAATATGTTCAGCGGGCTGGTGGTGATGGATATGCTCTATGGTGCGCTTGGGGTTGTTGCGTTTGCCGGCATTCCGGCGCTCGCGTCCATCTATTTTATTTTGTTCCATCTGGGGATGCAGTCGTATGTGTTTACCATGCTGACCATGTCCTTCATGGAAGAAAAGGCATAATTTAGTCAAAAGGCATTTTTGCTTTTTATATTTTTTCATAAAAAACGGAGGTAATTATTATGGATATGGGTTTAATTGCAATCGGCGCAGGGCTTGCTGTTTTCACAGGCATGGGCGCGGGCATCGGTATGGGCATTGCCACAAGCAAGGCTTGTGAAGCGGTTGCGCGGCAGCCAGAGGCGACAGGGAAAATAAATCAAGTGCTTCTCATCGGTCTGGCGCTCGCGGAATCAACGGCAATTTACGGCTTCGTTATTTCTATTATCATGATCTTTACGATGGGAAAATAACAATGGGGCGTGGCAAAGTATGCGCGTAAGCGCGGCGATGTCACAGAGGGATAGATATGGAAATTAGTTTTATCGAGATATTGCTTTATATTGTAAATATCATTATTTTGTTTTTGTTTTTGCGGTGGCTGCTGTATAAGCCGATTACAAAGTTTTTGGATAACCGTACTCATGAGGTGCAAAAGCAAATTGACGAGGCTGCGCAGAAATATTCTGACGCGGAGCAGTTAAAAGCAAAATATGATGAGATGATGCGCAACGCACAGGATCTTGCAACGGCCCTCATTAATAAGGGCAAGGAAGTTGCGGATGAACAGGCGCGCCAGATTGTGACTGAGGCGGAGGAAAACGCTGTGGAAATCAAAAACCGCACGGATAAGCATATCGAATCTCAGAAGCAGCAGGCTGTGCTTGAAATGCGTCAGGAAGTGACCAGAATGGCAATCCAGATTGCCGAAAAGGTGCTCGAGCGCGAAGTTTCTTATGAAGATAATAAGAATGTAATCAACGAATTTTTTGAGAAGGTGAGTTAGCATTTGAACATGAAGGGTAAACTCGTTTGTGCAACTGAATTTACGCCGGACGAAATTTCTGCGATCAGCGAAAAGTTTAATAAGCTTTTTGACGGGCAGATCGATTTTGAAGTTGAAACAAATCCGTCTCTTTTGAGCGGCTTTGTCGCAACGGTGAACAACATGGTTTACGACCTGAGCGCAAAATCGTATCTGGACAGGATGCAGGACTACATTGGCGAAAATTCAATTCAAACAAAAGAAGAAAATATAGAAGATATCATCGAGGCGCTCAAGAAGAATGTGGACGGTACCCTTGCGGGCACGGCTGTGGGGCAGGAGCTTCAGGAAAAAATTACGCAGTTCGATGTGAAGTACGATGTTTCGATGATTGGCATTGTGGAGCGCACCGGCGACGGCGTGGTATTTGTGCGCGGGTTGGAGGGCTGCAAATACGGTGAGCTTTTGCAGTTTGAAAACGAAGCGTATGGCATTGTCATGAATCTGGAGCTTGACCGCGTGGGCGCAGTTCTTTTAAACGGCGTTGCGGATGTAACGGAAGGCTCAATGGTACGCCACACGGGAGACGTTGTGCAGGTGCCGGTAGGCGAAGCCGTATTGGGCAGGGTTATCAATCCTTTGGGACTCCCGATTGACGGAAAGGGAAAAATCCTGACAAAGGATCACCGTATGATCGAAACGCCCGCCCCTGCAATCATAGACAGGCAGTCGGTTGATACGCCGCTGCAAACCGGCATTATGGCCATTGACTCTATGATTCCCATTGGACGCGGACAAAGAGAGCTGATTATTGGCGACCGGCAGACGGGTAAAACGGCGATTGCGGTTGATACGATTATCAACCAGAGGGGCAAAAACGTAAAGTGCGTTTATGTGGCGATTGCTCAAAAGGCATCTACAATTGCGGAAATTGTGAACCGTCTGGATGAATTCGGCGCGCTCGATTATACGACGGTGGTTGCCTCCACCGCGAGCGACACCGCGCCGATGCAGTATATTGCGCCCTATGCGGGCTGCGCAATTGCGGAGCACTTTATGTATCAGGGTGAAGACGTGCTGGTGGTGTATGACGATCTTTCCAAGCATGCGGTTGCTTACAGGACAATGTCGTTGCTGCTGCGCAGACCGCCGGGACGTGAAGCGTATCCGGGGGATGTTTTCTACCTGCATTCCAGACTGCTCGAGCGCGCGGCAAAGCTTTCCGATCAGCTTGGCGGCGGATCGATGACTGCGCTGCCCATTATTGAGACAATGGAAGGGGATATTTCGTCTTACATTCCGACGAACGTAATCTCCATCACAGACGGGCAGATTTACCTGGAGACGGAGCTGTTCAATTCGGGCCAGCGTCCGGCAGTCAACGTTGGACTGTCAGTATCCCGCGTGGGCGGGTCGGCGCAGATTAAGGCGATGAGAAAAGTTGCGGGGCCGCTCCGTTTGGAGCTTGCCCAATACCGCGAACTGGAGGTGTTTTCCCAGTTTGCTTCCGACCTTGACAAAGCCACTCAGGATGCGCTTAATAACGGGCTTAAGGTGACGCAGGCGTTGATACAGCCGCAATACGCGCCGTATTCGGTGGAAAACCAGATCATTTTGCTTTGCGCGGCCACCAACAAGGTGTTGATGGACATTCCCGTCGCTAAAATACGCAAATTCAATCAGGAATTTTTGGATTTTGTGAACGCAAAATATCCGCAGGTCAAAGGGGCGATGAAAGAGACAAAAGAGCTGTCGGATGAAAACGTAAAAATGATACTCGACGCGGTGGAAGAATTCAAACGCGGATTTTTGTCTGAAAAAGGGCATGCGGACGAGGATGGCCTGGCGCCTGCCCCTGCCGCGGCGGAAGAGAGCGTGAAACAGTCATGAGCAACATGGCGGATGTAAAAAACAGCATCAACGCAATTGGCGATACCAGCAAAATCACGAAGGCGATGAAGCTGATCTCCACGTCAAAGATGCAAAAAGCCATCGCGCGCTATGATGCGAACCGGTTGTATTTTGACCGCGTGCGCAGTGCGCTTAAGGATATTCTGGTTCATTCGCACGACCTGCACCATACTTTTTTGGAAAAGCACGAAAAGGGCTTTCCCGCGTATATTGTCATCGCGGCGGATAAAGGACTGTGCGGCGGATATAATCATAATATCCTGAATTTTGCGTATGATTTTATGACAAAGGATGAAAAGTTTGTCATCACAATCGGGCAGGAGGCACGGGCGTTTTTTGAGCGCAAGAATGTGCCGATTGACGTGGAATACCTTCATATCTCACAAAATCCGACCCTGTATGAGGCGCGCAACTTATCGTCAGACCTTTCTAAGATGTATAAGAGCAGCGAGATGAACGAAGTATATCTGATTTACACGAAATATATTTCGTCCGTGAAGCAGGAGCCGAGGGCGCTTAAGCTTTTGCCGGTGGAAATGTGTGAGTTTGACGACGTGGAGACAGAGCTTGACTATTCGTGCGAAATGAATTATTATCCTTCGCCGAACAGGGTGTTTGACGTTCTGATTCCGCAGTATATTGTCGGACTCATTTACGGTGCGCTGGTGCAGGCTTTTGCAAGCGAAAACAGCGCGCGCATGATGGCGATGGATTCCGCCACAAAGAACGCGGAGGAGGAGCTTGGCAAGCTGAGCATTGCTCTAAACCGTGCGCGTCAGCAGGCGATCACAATGGAAATCACGGAAATTGTGGGCGCGATGGACGCATTAACCTAAGAGGAGTAACAAAACGTATGCATGATTATAAAATTATAAGCGAAGGCGAGATTGTCAAGATCACAGGTCCTGTCATCGACGTTAAATTTGCAAGAAAGGAAGCGGATCCTTCCATTAATACGATTTTGTATGCCGTACATGAAAATGACGACCATGTATGGATGGAAGTGGCTTCACAGATTGGCGACAATGTCGTTCGCTGTATCGCGCTTGAAGCGACGGAAGGCCTTGCGTGCGGCATGACGGTTTACAACACGGGCGAGCCGATCACGATTCCGGTCGGCGACGGGATTTTAGGCAGGGTTGTCAATGTCATGGGTGAGCCAATCGATGGAAAAGGCGAAATCGAGACGAACGAGCACTGGCCGATTTACCGGAGCGCGCCGCCGTTTGCGGAGCAGAATCCGGTGTCGGAAATTTTTGAGACAGGGCTAAAAGTCATTGACCTGATTGCGCCTTACGCGCAGGGTGGAAAGATTGGCCTGTTTGGTGGCGCGGGCGTTGGTAAAACCGTGCTGATTAACGAATTGATTCATAACATTGCCACGGAAAGCGGAGGATATTCCGTATTCACGGGCGTGGGAGAAAGAAGCAGGGAGGGCTGCGATCTCATTGCAGAAATGGCGGAGAGCGGCGTTCTTGAAAAGACGGCGCTTGCGTTCGGACAGATGAATGAGCCGCCGGGGTCGCGTATGCGCGTTGCGATGACGGGCCTTACCATGGCGGAATACCTGCGCGATAAGACAGGGCAAAATGTGCTGCTGTTTATTGATAATATTTACCGCTTCATTCAGGCGGGCTCCGAGGTTTCGGCTTTGCTCGGACGGATTCCGTCCGCGGTAGGTTATCAGCCGACGCTGGCAAACGAGTTGGGCGCGCTCGAGGAAAGGATTACCTCGACCAAAAATGGCGCGATCACCTCTGTACAGGCGATTTATGTACCGGCGGACGACCTGACCGACCCGGCTCCGGCAACGACGTTTACGCATCTGGACGCGATCACGGTTCTTTCAAGAAGCGTTTCCGAGCTGGGTATTTATCCTGCGGTAGACCCGTTGGAATCAAGCTCGCGGATTCTTGACCCGCGCATCGTGGGCGAGGAGCATTACGATGTGGCAAGCAGGGTTGTACACACGCTGCAGCGGTATAAGGAATTGCAGGACATCATTTCCATTCTGGGCATGGAAGAACTTGCGCCGGATGACAAGGTGACGGTGTTCCGCGCGAGAAAAATACAAAAATTTCTCTCTCAGCCGATGTTTGTGGCAGAGGTATATACGGGCATCAAAGGCGCGTATGTACCTCTTGAAAAGACGATTAAGAGCTTTAAGGCGATTCTTGACGGCGAGGTGGACGATCTGCCCGAGCAGGCGTTTTATATGGTCGGCGACATTGACGAGGTAAAAGAAAAAGCAAAGGATATGAATTAAAATGGCTGCAGAATTTCTTTTGGAAATTTTAACGCCGGAGCGGTCGTTCTTCTGCGATAGCATTGTGTCCATTATTTTTCCGACGGAGGACGGACAGATGTCCATCCAGAAGGGACACGAATCAGAAGTTGTGACGGTCGTGCCGGGCGAAGTAAAAATCAATACTGGGAAAAAATGGCTGATGTGCTCTGTGGCAATGGGCTTTTTAGAAGTGCGGCCGGATGAAACGATTATGTTTACCCAGGCGGCGGAGTGGCCGGATGAGATTGATGTAAAGCGCGCAGAGCGCGCAAAAGAGCGCGCGGAAGAGCGTATGCGGCAAAAGCGGAGCGAGGAAGAATACAGGCGCAACAAGATTGCGCTTGCGCGCGCAATGGCGCGCTTAAGTCTCACCAAGCGCAAGACAACGCTGTAGAGAAACATAGAAAGACGGGGAGTTTCCCCGCCTTTTTTATCGGCAAAAAGAAACATAGAGCAGGAGGAAATGGATGGGTCACTTAACCTTTTTAACGGGCGGCGTAAGAAGCGGAAAAAGCTGGCACGCAGAGCAGATGGCAAAGCGCTATGACGATGTTGCCTATATTGCGACTGCAGTGAATACGGATGAGGAAATGCGGCGGCGCATTTTGAAACATCAGGAACGCAGGCCGCAAAGCTGGCAAACCTATGAAGCGCCTTACGATATTGCGGATATTATTGCAAATAGCAGCCATGAGGCTTATCTGATTGATTGCGTTACGGTGCTCATCACCAACCTGCTTTTGAAAGAGAGGCCGGATTGGGGCGAGAATGATATCCTGACCCACGGGCAGCAGGAAATGCTGGAGCGGGTAATTGAGGATAGTATCAGGCAAATGCTGGACGAAATTTCCAAAAGCAGCGCGGTGTTTGTCGTTGTCTCCAATGAAGTGGGAATGGGGCTTGTGCCTGCATATTCCCTCGGACGGATTTTCCGCGACGCGGCTGGCATTGCAAACCGGATGATTGCGGAGGCGGCCGACGAGGTGAATCTTTGCGTGAGCGGAATTTTGCTGCCGCTCAAATCAGGGAACAAAGGAGAAAAAAACCAATGAGCACTTGTTTTACCTTTTTGCGTCATGCACAGACGGACGCAAACGACAAAGGCGTTTTCAGCGGAATGTTAGACCTGCCGTTGAATAAAAGGGGAGAGGAATGCGCGATGCAGGCGGCGCAGGCGCTTGCGGATGAACGTTTTGACGTGATTTTTTACGGAACCAAAAAGCGCGTGCTGCAAACGACAGATTATGTACTGAGCCAATTAAAAAACATTCCGCAGATTATTTTGAAATCCGACCAGATCATTGAGACGGATTTCGGATTGTTTGAAGGGCTTTCGGCAGAGGAGATCGCAAAAAAATATCCTCAGGAATGGCAGCGGTATATGGACGACTGGCTCTCATTTACGTTTCCGCAGGGAGACAGCGTGGAGGCGTACTATGAACGCTGCGAGAAATTTATTCATGACGTGCTGTTTGAGTATGAACATAACCGCATCCTGATTGTGGGGCACAAGGGCTTTAT
>CAZQDA010000018.1:0-36481 GCA_964592155.1 uncultured Christensenella sp. | reverse complement strand
GCTTTCCGCGATTGATACGACGCTGTGCATGGGCGCTTCCATCGGCATGGCGCACGGCATGGAAAAAGCGT
The DNA here is from genome assembly GCA_964592155.1 of uncultured Christensenella sp. Classification (GTDB taxonomy): domain Bacteria; phylum Bacillota; class Clostridia; order Christensenellales; family Christensenellaceae; genus Christensenella. The sequence continues at coordinate 36,410 of CAZQDA010000018.1, read as the reverse complement.
GCGGAAAGGAATTTGCCAAAAAGCTTGTAAGTGTGATCGGAGACAGCACCTTTATGCACTCCGGAATCACAGGGCTTGTGAACATGATTTATAACGGAGCGACCTCCACGGTGTTGATCCTTGACAACTCCACGACCGGTATGACGGGACATCAGGATCACCCAGCCACAGGCAAAAATGCCAAAGGGGAACAAGCGCCTGCGGTGGATATCGAAAAACTGGTGGAGACCATTGGTGTGAAAAATATTCGCGTACTCGATCCGTTTGATCTGACCGCCCTCGAAGCGGCGCTCAGGGAAGAGACGGCAAGGGAAGAGCTGTCCGTGATCATTACCCAGCGCCCGTGCGTGCTGATCGATAAGAGCGCGATGAAAGACACGCTGGTTGTGACAGAGGAATGCAAAAACTGCGGAGCATGCTTAAAGCTTGGCTGTCCGGCGATTGTCAAAGGAGAAAACGCGGTGCGCATCGACGGATCGTTGTGCATCGGCTGCGGATTGTGTGCGGATATTTGTCCGTTCCACGCGATTGGGGGTGCTTGCGAATGAAAAGTATATTGATTGCCGGAGTCGGCGGACAGGGCACCCTGCTTACCAGCATGGTGTTTGGACAAATCGCTTTGCAACTGAATTATGATGTAAAGCTGTCGGAAGTGCACGGGATGGCGCAGCGCGGCGGAAGCGTTGTCACGTATGTGCGAATCGGGGACAAGGGAGAAAAAGTTTATTCGCCCGTGATCGACGAATGCGGGGCGGATATCCTGCTTGCGTTTGAAGAGCTGGAAGGCCTGCGGTGGCTGCCTTATTTGAATCCGGAATGCGGAAAAGTTTATTGCAATACGCAGCAGATTCTTCCCATGCCTGTGATCACAGGCGCAATGGAATATCCCGCAAATGTTCCTGAAAAAATAAAGGCGCATTTTCCGGACGCTGTGTTTGTGGATGCGCTGGCGCTCGCGAATGAGGCGGGAAATGTAAAAGCGGTCAACACGGTTTTGCTGGGCGTGCTGGCAAAGAATATGGACATTGAAAAGGATATTTGGCTTCATGCCATCCGCGCGGTGGTAAAGCCCAAGTTTGTTGCGCTCAATGAAAAAGCGTTTATGCTTGGCTACAATTTGTAAGCCCGGTCAAAAAAGGAGGAACACTCTATGCTGATCAAACAGATATCGGTTTTTGTGGAGAATAAAAAAGGCAGGCTTTACAGCCTGACCAAAACGCTTGCGGAAAACAAGATCGATTTGAAGGCCTTAAGCATTGCGGATACGGCTGAATTCGGTATTTTACGCTGCATTGTCAACGATCCGGCGGCGGCTCTTAAAATTGTGAAGGACGCGGGTTTTACCGCGACGATGACAGAAGTGCTGGGAATTGAGGTGGAAGACGTTCCCGGCGGGCTTGCACATGTGCTTGAAATTTTGCAGGAGAATGACATCAGCATTGAGTATCTGTATTCGTTTGTGGGAACGAGCAGCGACAACGCCATTATTATTTTCCGCGTAGAGGATACGCAAAAAGCATATGACGCGCTTTTGGATTCAGGGCTTAAGATACTGACAGAAGAAATGATTTACAATATTTAAGGGGCGCGGCTTTGTTAAGAGAGACATATGCCTACATCAATCTGGGCAATTTGAAACAGAATATCAGGAACGCCGCCGCAAATTTGCCGGAAGAATGCGGCATTATTGCGGTGGTTAAGGCGGACGCCTATGGGCACGGCGCGGTGGAATGCTCGCGGGCGGCCAAAGAGGCGGGAGCGCGTATGCTTGCGGTGGCGCTCGTGGAAGAAGCGGAACCGCTGCTTCATGCGGAAATCGGTTTGCCGGTTTTGGTGCTGGGACGCTCCAACCGCAGCCAGCTTGCGGCGGGCGTGGAGATGGGGCTTGAGCTGTGTGTGTTTACGCCGGACGACATCTTTTTTTTGCAGGACGTTTGTAAGCAAAAAGGAAGACAATGCGGCGTACACCTGAAGTTTGATACCGGCATGTGCCGCATCGGTATTCGCAGCGAGGAAGAACTAGAGCAATGCGTTGCCGCGCTTAAGGTGTGCGACTGCGTTGAGCTCAAGGGGGCGTTTACCCATTTTGCAAACAGCGACGCGCAGAATAAAGCGCACACAGTAGGGCAGCACGAACGGTTTATGGATTTTATGAGCATTTTGAATGACAAAGGATACCACCCCATAATTCACGTGGACAACAGTGCGGGTACGATTGATCTTCCGCAGTTTTCACATGACATGGTGCGCTTTGGCATATCGATGTATGGATATTATCCTTCTGAGGAAGTGGATAAAAAAGCGGTGGCGCTTGCGCCGGTGATGACGGTGGAAGCGGAAATTTCGTATATAAAAACGATTGAAAAAGGGGAATGCGTGGGCTATGGAAGTACGTTTGCCGCGCAGCGCCCCACAAAAATAGCAACGATTGCGATTGGGTACGGAGACGGATACAACAGGTTTCTTTCCAACAAGGGAAGAATGATCGTCACCACTGAAGAGGGCTGCTTTTACGCGCCCATTGTCGGCAGGGTGTGCATGGATCAGACGATGATTGATATCACGGATGTACAGGGCACGGTGCGCACGGGCGACACAGTAATCGTGCTTGGAAGCAGGGAAGATAAGACGGTAAGCGCAGATGAGATCGCAGCCATCTGCAAAACCATCAGCTATGAAGTGCTTTTGGATTTCAACGCGCGTGTGCCGCGCGCCTATTCCATGAACGGGCCGGACGCAATTTATGTTGACCCGAAAAGCACGTCGTCGTTGTTTTTGGAAAGCGGCAGGGAGTAGGCATTCGATATGACAAAGCAACAGATTCGTGAAAAAATTTTAGATATGCGCAGAAGTCTGACATCAAAATATATTGAAGATGAATCTTATAAAATTTATGAGCGCATTACGCAAGGCGGGCTTTTGAAGGATGTGCAGACCGCGCTTTTGTATAGCGATTTTGACGGAGAGGTCAAAACGGCGGCGCTCACCGGATGGCTTCTTTATCATGGGGTCAAAGTGTATTTGCCCTGCATGGAAAGCGGGAAGATGTATGCGGCGGATATCAAGAGCGCGGCGCTTGAATTGAGCTCGTTTGGAATTGCGCAGCCCCAGTTTGGCGATGCCTCCCTCATAAAACCCGAAGAGCTTGACCTTGTCATTGTTCCGGGAATCGCGTTTGACAGGGAGAAAAACAGAGTGGGCTTTGGAAAAGCTTATTACGACAGCTTTTTAGCACAGACAAAAAACGCAAAAAAGATTGCGTTTGCCTATGATTTTCAGATTGTGGACAGCATTCCGGCTGAAACGCACGATGTGCGTATGGATAAAATTATTACGCCGGACGGAACGATTGAATGAGGATCATCGCGGGCGAAAAAAGAGGGACTAAGCTCCTTGCGCCACAGGGGCTGGATACGAGGCCCACGCTTGACCGTGTGAAAGAAGCGGTTTTTGGCAGGCTGCAATTTGAATTGCAGGAAAAGCAGGTGCTCGACCTGTTTGCCGGAAGCGGCGCGCTCGGACTGGAAGCGGTTTCGCGCGGCGCGCGCGAAGCGGTATTTGTGGACAATGACGCGGCTTCGCAAGAGGCAATCCGCAAAAATATTCAGGCCGCCGGATGCGCGCACAAGGCGACTATCGTTGAAAAGGATTTTGAAGCTGCAATTAAGCTATTTCAAAATCAAAAAAAGTTTGATATAGTATTATTAGATCCGCCCTACGAGAGCGGGTATTATGAAAAAGCATTCAAAATGATGGCGCAGTATGAGGTGCTTGCCCAAAACGCAGTAATTGTGGCGGAAAGCAGCGGGCCTTTGGTTGTGGAAGAGGGCGGGTTTGCGCTCGAAAAACAAAAGAGATACGGAAAGGTTTTTGTAAGCTTTTTCCGTTGGAAAGGGAAATGAATGCAGGCTTGCGTATATCCGGGGAGCTTTGACCCGATTACAAAAGGACACATGGACATCATCGAGCGTGCCCACAACATTTTTCCCAAGGTTTATGTGGGCGTACTGAAAAATCCAGCCAAGCATTATTTATTTGGCCTTGAAACGCGCGTGGAGATGATTCGCCGCGCGGTGGCGCACCTTGAGGGGATAGAGGTAGTCACCTTTGACGGTCTGCTGGTTGATCTTTTGCAGAAAATTGATTGCAGGATTATTATCAGGGGGCTTCGAACGGGCACCGATCTGGAGCTTGAGCAGCAGCTTTCGGTGATCAACGGCAAGCTTTTGCCGGGTGCGGAAACCATTGCGCTGCTTTCAAAGCCGGAAACGTACTTCATCAGTTCCACGGCGGTACGGGAGCTGATAGAATTCCATGCAGATATTTCGGACTATGTTCCGCAGGCGGTATCAAAGATGATAAACGGAGGACAAACAAAATGAAAATTTACGATCTGTTAAACGAAATTATGACTGAAATAGATGATGGACGTAAGTCTTTGTTTGGAAATAAAAAAACGATTGACGTTGATTTTGTGCTGGAAATCCTAGCCGAAATCAAAGAGGCCCTGCCGGAAGAAATGGTCTATGCACAGGAAGTCCTAAAGCGCAAGAGGGAAATCATTGACGATGCGGAGCACAAGGCCAAAGACATTCTGGATGGTGTGGACAACAGGCTTGCGGAGCTTGTGGAAGAACACAGGGTGACGCAGCTTGCGTATGAAAAGGCAAACCGCACGGTGGATATGGCGCAGAAGCAGGCGTATGAAATCCGCACGAACGCAAACGATTATGCGGTCAACGTGCTCGAAGATTTGTCATCCTATATGAAAGAATATATTGATATCATCAAAGAAAACAAGTCAAACTTTATCAATAAAAAGAACAAAGACCAGGCGGAATTTGAATAATCGATTTGAAAAAATCTTTGCGCAATGATGTGTGACGCAAAGATTTTTTTCGTTGAGGAGGGAAACCTGACATGGCAAACAAAAAAAAGATGTGCCTTGCGCTCGGCGGAGGTTCGGCGCGTGGGTTTGCGCATATTGGTGTGTTGAAAGCACTGATCGAGCATAAGATTCCCATCCATTCCATTGCGGGATGCAGCATGGGTTCGCTGATCGGAGGGATTTACGCTTCCGAGGCGCAGCTTTGCGCGCTCGAAGAGCTTGCGTTGGTATTCGATTACAAAAAATATTTTGACCTCGCGTTTTCGAATGTCGGATATGTCAAAGGCGATAAAGTGCAGGAGCTGATTAAGCTGATGACAAAGAATGTGCTCATCGAAAAGGCCAAGGTTCCTTTTTGCTGTATCGCGACCTGCATTGAGACTGCCAAATTGGAACGGTTTACCAAAGGACCAATCCATGACGCGGTGCGGGCGAGCATATCCATTCCGGGCATGTTTACGCCGCACAAGATAGGGGAGCATACCTATGTGGACGGCGGCGTGATCGACAGGACGGCGGTGCAGGCCGCGTGGGAAATGAAGCCGGATGTTGTGATCGCGGTGGACGTATCCTATCGCGGAGAGCCGATGGCTGTGCCAAAAACGGTTATTGGGCTTGCGCAAACGGCGTTTACGATTTCAGACTGGTATCGAGCGCAGACAGAGCTGCCCAAAGCGGATCTGGTGCTGGTTCCGGACGTGAGCGATATTGACGGCAATCAATATAAAGATATCCAGACGATTATCAACAAAGGAGAAGAGATCGTAAAAAAAGAGCTTCCCAACATAAAACAATTGCTGGAGCTTAAATAGCGGTGAACCTTTGCGTGAAATCGCGTCCTGCGGGCGCGATTTTTTGCGTCAGCAGGCCATAAATATCGGACGCGAGAAGATCAAAGCGAAAAAGGCTCCCTTCCGGAAATTCGCAGGCTTTGGTAACGAGTGGGATGGACGAAGTTTCCGACAGCAGGGAGAGCAAATGTACGCTTTCCTTTTTGACACCCAGAACGCGTGCGTAGAGGGGCTCCTTCCTTGCTGATGCCATTAGCTCTTTGGTTACCCCAAACAGGCAGTAAAGCAATATGCGCTGTATGCGCGTGTAGGTATAGCGTTTGCTCTTAATGGATTCAATCAGGCCAAAATAATCCCGCGCCTCTTTTGCGCAATCCATGATTTTATAGTCAAGGCCTTCGGATACGTCAACAATGCTGCCGAGCTCCTTTTGATCCATGCGCCGCAGCGCAAACAGCAAAAAGGGAAGCAGGGATTCCGGTGAAACGGCGGACGCCGCCTCATAAAGAGGAAGGCTGCTTTCAGGCAGATGCTTTTGATAATCGGTTTCTTTTGCGCTCAGGATTGCACGCCGGATGGCGGAAGCGCTGGAAAAGCGTGGGGCAAGCGCCAGCGAAGCATATTCGTTTCCTTCGCGCCGAATGGTGAAAGGCTTGATTTTGCTGTTTTGCCTGAGCAGGGCTTTGCAATATTCGATGCCGAGAATATTATTTGGCGATGAAAAAAGGGTCTTGTCGTGCAGGGGCAGGCAGCGCCTGAGCGCCGCGGCGCGCGCGGCGGGGTAGGATGCTCCGAGGGAAAGTTGCGCTTTGAGCGTGGCTCCAAAGTCAGCACTCTCGTATAAAAGCAGGCTTGCGGCCTGCTCCATAGCGGAAACATCCGCGCATTCCGAGCCAAAGGAAAGAAAATCGATGCAGGAAAGCGCGTCTAAAATTGCTACACCACCGTTTGCAAAGCCTTCTGCGCTTTGGGTGGCATACAAAAACGGAAGCTCCAACACAAGATCGGCTCCGCCCAGAAGAGCAGCCTTTGCGCGCGTCCATTTGTCATATGCGGCGGGTTCGCCGCGTTGTGTAAAATTGCCGCTTATCACACAAATAATGTGATCTGCGCCGCCTTTTTGTCGGGTTTGTGCAATCTGATATGCGTGACCCGTATGAAATGGGTTATATTCTGCTATAATTCCCGCTATTTTCATAAAATCCCTTTTCAAAAGTTGTTTTCTCATCTATAATATATGAGTGCATTATAACAAACAAATCAAAGTTTTAAAATAACAATATCAAAATCGAGAGGTGTACCAGAAATGTCATTAATGGACCAGATCAAAGAAAAGGCAAAGTCGGTTAAAAAGAACATCGTACTGCCCGAAGGAAGTGAGCCGCGCACCATTGAAGCGGCGGCGAAAATCGCGGAGCAGGGGATTGCAAACGTGATTTTGCTGGGCGATGAAAAGGAGATTGATGCTGCGAACACAAAGAATGTCGATCTTTCAGGAACGACCATCATTAATCCCGCAACTTCTCCCAAGCTCGATGAATACGCAAATATGTTCTATGAGATGCGCAAAAGCAAGGGAATCACGCCGGAGCAGGCGAAAGAAACCTGCAAAGACCCGCTTTATTATGCAGTACTCATGATCAAAAATAATGACGCGGACGGTATGGTCTCCGGTGCGATCCACTCCACCGGCGATACGCTTCGCCCGGCGCTGCAGGTCATCAAGACCAAGCCCGGTGTGCCGATTGTTTCCAGCTGCTTTATCATGGATCATCCGGATAAAAAATGGGGCAAGGACGGCGTAATGGTGTTTGCGGACTGCGCGGTGAATATTGATCCCACGGCGGAAGAGCTTGCGGCGATTGCGGTTGCTTCTGCGGACTCCGCAAAAGCGCTTGCGGGAATCGACGATCCTAAGATTGCAATGCTCTCATTCTCCACCAAGAACAGCGCAAAGCATGAAAAGGTTGATAAAGTGATCGAAGCAACAAGACTGATCAAGGAGCAGGCGCCGCAGCTTAACGTAGATGGCGAGCTGCAGGCTGACGCTGCGCTCATCGAGGCGGTAGGCCAGCTAAAGAGCCCGGGCAGCAAGGTTGCGGGGAATGCGAATGTGTTGATTTTCCCGGATATTCAGGCGGGCAACATTGGATATAAGCTGGTGCAAAGGCTGGCTGGCGCGGATGCCATCGGTCCGGTATGTCAGGGTCTTGCGAGGCCGGTAAACGATCTTTCACGCGGATGCAGCGTTGAGGATATTGTTTCCGTTGTAGCGATTACAGCGGTTCAGGCACAATCGTTTTAAGGAATAAAAGGGAGTATAGGGAAATGAAAAATGTATTAGTAATCAATGCGGGAAGCTCTTCGCTGAAATATCAACTGATTGATATGGAAAGCGCGAATGTGATCGCAAAGGGTCTGGTGGAACGAATCGGGATTGATCATTCTGTGATCAAGCACAAACCGTCCGGCAAAGACAAAGTAGAGATCGAGACGCCCATGAACGATCACACAGACGCGATGAAGCAGGTTGTTTCGGCGCTGACCGATCCTGTGCATGGCGTGGTGCCGGACCTTTCCGGTATTGCTGCGGTGGGTCACAGAATCGTACACGGCGGTGAGAAATTCAGTGAATCCGTTTTGATTACAGATGAAGTGATCGATGCAATCAAGGAAAATATCGAGCTTGCGCCGCTGCACAACCCGGCGAACCTGATGGGAATCGACGCGTGCCGCGCCCTGATGCCAAATGTTCCTATGGTGGGTGTTTTTGACACGGCATTCCATGCGAATATGCCGGAAAAGGCATATCTTTACGGAATCCCGTATTCCGCTTACACGGATTACAAGGTCAGAAGATACGGCTTCCACGGAACGTCCCACAAATATGTTGCGCATCGTGCGGCGGAAATTCTGGGAAAAGATATCAAAGACCTGAAAATCATCACCTGCCATCTTGGAAACGGCTCCTCTGTGGCGGCTGTAGATGGAGGCGTATCGGTAGATACTTCAATGGGCTTTACGCCGCTTGAAGGCCTTGTGATGGGAACGCGCTCGGGCGATCTTGACGCGGCGATTGTTCCTTACCTGATGGGCAAACTAAACCTGAGCGTTGATCAGGCGATCAACTACCTCAATAAGGAATCCGGCGTATGGGGGATTTCCGGCGTGTCGAGCGATTTCCGCGATTTGTGGGCGGAAGAGGAAAAAGGAAACGCGCGCGCGAAAATTGCGCTTGACGTGTTCAACTACCGCCTGAAAAAATTCATCGGCTCTTATGCGGCCGCAATGGGCGGTGTGGACGTGCTTACTTTTGCCGGCGGCGTGGGCGAAAATGACTGGGATGTGCGTCTGCACGCAACGGAGGGCCTCGACTTCATGGGGATCAAAATCGACAAACAGAAAAATGATAAGATGCGCGGAGAAGAACTGGATATTTCTGCGGCTGATTCCAGAGTGAAGATTTTGGTTATTCCGACGGATGAGGAAATGACGATTGCGAAGGATACTTACGATATTTGCTGCAAATAAGCGATTAACGCAGCGGGCGGCATGTGCGGCCCGCTGCGTTTTTTTAAGCGATGGATAAAAAAGAGTTGACAAGCAAGCGGCATAAAAATATAATGGAATGGTACTTGTTTTCAAGTTGAGGCAACGTTATGATAGAAATTGATATTCGGGCTGCATTGAAAAACGAAGGCGAGTGCGGGACGTTTCATTTTGAAGGGGTTCCGGATTTTGGCAAAGAAATTGATTTTTCAAAGCCGCTTGTCCTCGACGCTGAATTTTGCGTGATAGACAGAAGGGTTTCCGTCAAGGGAAGCTTTGAAGCAATACTCAAAATGGCTTGCGACAGGTGTCTGTGCGCCATGGAGACGGAAGTAAAGCATTCGTTCAGTGAATTGTTTTGGCCGTCCGGCACGCAAAAGGAAGAAGAATACACGTACACTGGCGAGCAGGTTTCGCTGGATAAGATGGTTTATGACGCAATTGTGCTGAGTTTGCCCACGCAGCTTTTATGCAAAGAAGACTGCAAGGGGATTTGCCCTAAGTGCGGGCATAATTTAAACGAAGGGCAGTGCGGCTGCAAGGCGGATGATACGGATGACACAAATCCGTTTACAAAACTAAAAGGATTGTTTTAGATCAAGGGAGGTGTGTTAAATGGCAGTACCAAAGAATAGAACGTCGAAACAACGTAAACATACGAGAAGAGCGCATTGGAAACTGACGGCTCCGGCTGTATCAACGTGTCCGCAGTGTCACCAGCCCAAGCTGGCTCACAGAGTTTGCCCCAATTGCGGCTACTATAACGGAAGACTTGCTGTTGCTCCGAAAGAAGCAACAAAATAATTGGATTGAAATGAAAGAGGGTTTGCTTTTGCAAATCCTTTTTTGATTTATAGCAATTTGTCAAAAGGCCTTTCTTTTGGTATAAATTGCATATGCAAGCGATTTAGCATAAGTTTTATTATCTGCATGAAGCAAAATCGCTGTAATAGCATTGAAATAGACGCTGAATTTCTATATAATAACAGTATTGTATCATTCGGGAGATTCAGGAGGAAAAGAAAGGAACGCAATGCGGATTATTATTGATGCGATGGGCGGCGACCATGCGCCGCAGGAGATTGTCAAGGGTGTGCTGCGGGCAATGGAGGAGTTTTCGGACACGTCCTTTTTGCTTGCGGGTGATAAAGAGAAAATAGGAGCGTTGCTTTCGGGCGCGCAGTATGACGAAGAGCGTCTGGAGATCATTCCTACCACGCAGGTGATTGAAATGGATGATTCGCCGGTGAAAGCGCTCAAGGATAAAAAGGATTCTTCCATGGTGGTTGCGCTTAACGCCCTTGCGCAGGGAAAAGGCGGTATGCTGATTTCCGCGGGCTGCACGGGCGCGCTTGTTGCGGGCGCAACGCTGATCGTCAAACGGATCGATGGCATAAAAAGACCCGCCCTTGCGCCGGTTTTGCCCTCGCAGACAGGCGAAGTGCTTTTGATTGACGGAGGAGCGAATGCAGACTGCAAGCCGCAGTATTTGCAGCAGTTTGGCGTAATGGGCAGCATTTATATGCAGAAAGTGTTTGGGCTGCAAAATCCGCGTGTGGCGCTTGTGAATAATGGTGGAGAAGAGGAAAAAGGCAGCGAGCTTACCAAAAAGGCGTATCAGCTATTAAAGGAGGCGCCCATTAGCTTTGTGGGAAACGCGGAAGGCAGAGAGCTTTTGTCAGGAGAATTTGACGTGCTGGTGTGCGACGGGTTCACAGGAAATATTATCCTTAAGTTTCTGGAGGGTTGCGCCAAAACAATCCTCGGTATGCTCAAGGGCTATATCAAGGAGAGCACGAGCGCAAAGCTTGGGGCGGTATTTATGAAGGGCGCGTTCGGAAAGCTCAAAAAGAAGATGGATTATAAGGAATACGGCGGAGCGTTGCTTTTGGGGGTTGCCGGCGGCGTGATGAAAGCGCACGGAAGCTCGGACGCTACGGCGATTTTTCATGCGATTTCCGCGGCAAGGAAATTTATCGCGGGAAATGTCGTAGAAGAAATCAAGCAGGGAATTGCGAGCCTTAAGAATGACGATGAACAGGAATGAACTCGAAAAACGGCTTGGATATTGCTTTCAGGACAGCAATCTGTTCACGCGGGCGCTGACACACCCGTCCTGCGGGAGCGTTCCCAACTATGAACGGCTTGAATTTTTGGGCGACGCTGTCATTGAACTGATTGTCAGCGACTATTTGTTTCAAAAGTATCGTGACCTTTCAGAGGGCGCGCTCACACAGCGGCGTGCTGATATTGTTTGTTCGAGGTCGCTTGCGGGTATTGCGCAGTCGATTGGGCTTGGGGAATACATCGCGCTCGGAAAAGGGGAAGAACAGTCCGGCGGACGAAAAAAGAAATCAATTCTGGAAAATGTGGTGGAGGCGCTGATGGGCGCGGTTTATCTGGACGGGGGATTTGACGCCGCGAAAAAAGTGATTGGTCACTTGTTCGCGGATACGATCAGCTCTTCCATGAGCCGTATGAGCGATCATGACTATAAATCCCAGTTTCAGGAGCTTGTGCAAAGCGGCTTAAAGCAGGAGATTGCTTACAGCGTGGTGAGCCAGGAGGGGCCGCCGCACGATACAACGTTCCATGTGCGGCTTTCTGTTGGTGGAAAGGCTCTGTGCATGGGGTCGGGCAATTCGAAAAAAGAAGCGGAACAAAATGCAGCCAAGTCTGCAATTGTGGATTTTGAAAAAATTTATGAAAGGTAATAGGAATATGTTGGAATTTTTGGAAGTGAAGAATACGGACCCGCAGATTTATGACGCGATGAGTAAGGAGCTTAACAGGCAGGAGCACAACATTGAACTGATCGCATCGGAAAATTTCGTTTCAAAGGCAGTGATGCAGGCAATGGGCTCGCACCTGACCAATAAATATGCGGAAGGATATCCGGGCAAACGCTATTATGGCGGATGCGAGTTTGTTGATGTTGTGGAGGATTTGGCACGCGAACGCGCGAAAAAGCTTTTTGGCGCGGAGCACGCAAACGTTCAGCCGCATTCCGGCGCACAGGCAAATATGGCGGTTTATTTTGGCGTTTTAGAGCCGGGCGACACGATCCTTGGCATGAATCTTTCCCACGGCGGGCATCTGACACACGGCAGTCCGGTTAACATGTCAGGCAAATATTACAACATTGTTCCTTATGGCGTAAGCGAAGCCGATGAAACGATCGATTATGACCAGCTCTATGATCTTGCGGTGGAGCACAAACCGAAAATGATTGTGGCAGGCGCAAGCGCATACCCGCGCACCATTGATTTTGCGAAATTCAGAGAGATTGCGGACGCGGTAGGCGCATACCTGATGGTGGATATGGCGCACATTGCGGGGCTTGTTGCGGCGGGCCTGCATCCGAATCCTGTGCCCTATGCGCATTTCACAACCACAACCACGCACAAAACGCTGCGCGGACCGCGCGGCGGCATGATCCTTTGTTCGGAAGAGCTGGCAAAAACAGTGGACAAAGCGATCTTTCCAGGAACGCAGGGCGGACCGCTCATGCATGTGATTGCTGCAAAGGCGGTTTCTTTTGAAGAAGCGTTAACGCCCGAGTTTAAGGAATACCAGAAGCAAATCATCAGCAATGCACAGGCGCTTGCACAGTCTTTGAAAGACAACGGATTGCGCCTTGTTTCCGGCGGCACGGACAATCATCTGATGCTCGTGGATGTGGGCCAAAAGGATAAGACGGGCAAAGAGATTGAAGCGCTGCTCGACACGGCGAATATCACGGTAAACAAAAACACGATTCCGTTTGAAAAGTTGAGCCCGTTTGTCACAAGCGGTATCCGGATCGGAACGCCGTCGGTGACGACGCGCGGCATGAAGGAAGAGCAGATGAAAGTGATCGGCGGCCTGATTGCTGACATGATCGTGAATGGCGAAGCTTCTGCGGCAAAGGTCAAAGAAAGCGTAATCAGCCTTTGTGAAGCGTTTCCGCTGTATCGGTAGGCTACAAATAGCATAGGAAAAAGGGCGGGCAAAAGAGCTTCTTTTGTCCGCTAAATTTTACGGCGCGCCGATCAGAATGATGGGCGCTGCACTGCAGCTTTTTATAAAATTAAGGATTATAGCGCGAAAAGCTGGATATAGAAAGAAGACAAGGAATGGTAATAAAACAGGTTGATATGGATGGCATTGCGGCGGAATGCGGAATCGCCGCAGGAGATATTCTGCTTTCCATCAACGAAGAGCCCCTTTGCGATTATATCGATTATATTTATGCCATGGCAGATGATACGGTGTGTGTGCTGATTCAAAAGCCGGACGGGTCGCAGGAAGAAATCGAGATCGAGAAAGAGCCGTATGAAGACCTTGGAATTGAGTTTGAGGACGACGGCTTTGGGAAAAAAATATGCTGCGAAAACAAGTGTGTTTTTTGCTTTGTGGATCAAATGCCAAAACAAATGCGAAAAACGCTTTATGTAAAGGATGACGACTGGCGGATGTCCTTTTTGATGGGCAGCTATATCACGCTGACGAATCTTTCGGAACGAGAGATACAGCGAATATTAAAGCAGCGCATCTCTCCGCTGTATGTTTCCGTACATGCCTACGACGAAGAGGTGCGCAAGCTGCTGCTTGGCAATCAAAACGCGGGCTCTACCTTTGAACTCATACGCAGGTTTGCGGCGCACGGAATCAAACTGCACACGCAGATCGTGCTGTGTGAAGGACTAAATGACGGCGCTGTGCTGCGGGAAACGATTGAAAAGCTCTATGCGTTATATCCGCAGGTGGAATCCGTTGCGGTTGTGCCTGCGGGACTCACAAAATTCCGCGAAAACCGGTATCCGGTTGCTCCGGTCAGTGAAAATACGGCGGGCGAAACCATTGAAACAGTAGAAGCGTACCAGCGGCAGTTTCTGGCGCAAAACGGGCAGACCCGCTTTGTATTTGCGTCGGATGAGATGTATATTCGCGCCCGTATGGAATTGCCGTCTTATGAAGCCTATGAGGATTTCGTGCAGATTGAAAACGGCGTGGGGCTTGTGCAAATGTTTTTAAAGGATGCGCGCGACGCGCTCAAAGAGTACGAGGGCGGGCAACCAAGCTATCAAAAAGCAGGCCTTGTTACCGGCGTTGATTTTTATCCTTACCTGAAAAGTCTGGCGGAAGAAATACAGGATGCGCTGGGCATGGAGCTTTTCGTATATAGGGTAGAAAACCGCTTTTTCGGCGAGACGGTCACAGTGGCGGGGCTGCTGACGGGCGGGGATATCCTTGCGCAATTAAAGGGAAAGACGCACGGCGAAGAGGTGTTATTTTTCAGTCGCTGTTGTTTTAAAGAAAATGATACCTGCCTGCTGGATGATATGACGCTTGAGGAGCTTTGCTCAGGGCTTGGCATACAGGGCAGAAAAGCGGACAATGACGGATATGAGTTTGTCAGGATGCTTGTGGAATAGGAAGTAGAGGAGAAAACTATGGCAAAACCGTTGGTTGCGATTGTGGGCAGGCCGAATGTAGGAAAGTCCACATTTTTTAACCGGATGACAGGGACAAAACTGGCGATCATCGAGGACACGCCCGGCGTGACGCGCGACCGTATTTATGCGGATGCGGAGTGGCTGAACAAGGAGTTTACGCTTGTGGACACGGGCGGCGTGGATTTAAACACGGACGACGTTCTTTTAAAACAAATGCGTGTGCAGGTGGAGATTGCCATTGATGCCGCGCAGCTTATTTTATTTGTGGTGGATGGCAAGGCGGGGATCACAGCGGAAGATTATGAAGTTGCAAAGATGCTGCGCAAGTCGGGCAAGCCCGTGATTGTGGTTGTGAACAAGATCGATAACCAGGCGGACGAGCAGAACGTTTATGATTTTTATGAGCTTGGGCTGGGCACGGTGATGGGGATTTCCTCCACGCAGGGGCTCGGGCTTGGTGATCTTCTGGACGAAGTGATTGGCGAGCTTGGAGAATTTGAAGCGGAGGAAGAGGACGCGGATTCCCTAAAAATCGCGCTGGTGGGCAAACCGAATGTGGGAAAATCTTCGCTGACCAACCGCATTCTGGGATATGATAGGGCGATTGTGAGCGACATCCCGGGTACGACGCGCGACGCGATCGACTCGGTGTTTGAACGCGGCGGCAAAAAATATACCATCATCGATACGGCGGGTATGCGCAAAAAAGGCAGGATCGACGACAAATCCATCGAGCGTTACAGCGTGATTCGTTCGCTGGGGGCAATCCGGCGCGCGGATGTGGTTGTGGTGATGATCGACGCGACAGAAGGGATCACAGAGCAGGACGTCAAGGTGGCGGGCTATGTCGATTCGGAGGGCAAACCGTGTCTGATTGCCGTCAACAAATGGGACGCGGTGGAAAAGGATACGTACACCATCGAAGAATACAACAAAAAAATTGCGGCAGACCTTGCGTTTATGCCTTATGCAAAGCGGATTTATATTTCCGCGCAAACTGGTCAGCGCGTCGATAAATTATTTGACATGCTGCACGAGGCATACGACAACAATTGCAGGAGGATTCCCACGGGCATACTCAATGACTGTTTGCAGGACGCGCTCACGGCGGCGGAGCCGCCCAGCACGAACGGCAGGAGGCTCAAAATTTTCTATATCACGCAGGTGAGCATAAAACCGCCCACGTTTGTGCTGTTTGTCAATGAAGTGCCGCTGATGCATTTTTCCTATCAGCGGTATCTTGAAAATTATTTGCGCAAAACATTTGACTTTAGCGGAACGCCGATTAAAATAATAGTTAGGCAACGAAGTGACGAGAAGGGGGAATAGCGGACATGTTTAATGTTTGGGGCTTCGCTTTATGTGTGGCGATCGCGGCAATTGCGTATGTGCTGGGGTCCATATCGTTTTCCTATATTTTTACAAAAAGAGTAAAGAATGAGGACATTCGCGAAAAAGGCAGCGGAAACGCAGGCACCACCAATGTTTTAAGGAACTATGGATGGGGCATGGGCGTTGCGGTATTCGCGGGAGACGTACTAAAGGGGCTGATGGCAGTGCTGATCGGCCTTTGGCTGGGCGGGGAGCTTGGCATGTGTATTGCCGGCGTATTTGCGGTTGTGGGACACAATTTTTCATGCTTTCTGCATTTGAAAGGCGGAAAGGGAATTGCGGCGACCATTGGCGTGCTGTTGATTATTCAGACGGTTCCCACGCTGATTATTTTTGCGGTCGCGATTTTGATTGTGATTTTGACGAAGATTATGAGCATCGGCTCAATCATTGGCCTTATCCTGAGCGCTGTCGCTGCGTTTGTGGTAACGCCGGATGGTTTTTATCAGCAGATTGCGGTTTTGATCATTGCGATTTTAGGCATTGTCAGCCACAGGGAGAATATCGTGCGGCTCATTCATGGAAATGAGCGCAAGTTGAGCCTTTCCAAGAAGTAAATGCTTAAAAAAGGCTTGCATAGAGCGGTTTATTGTGGTATTATGAGGTAGGTTAATAGATGCTTTACAAAAGAGTGGGACTTGAAACCCACTCTTTCGCATTATAAGTGCTTTTTTACAGGAGAAACTATGGCAAAAAATACGCGCGCGCTTGTGGAAGAGATTGCCGTACCCATCATCGAATCGCTGGGATACGAATATGTGGATACGGAATACGCAAAGCAGGGGCAAAGCTGGCAGCTCACCATTTATATCGACAGGCAGGGGGGCGTGCGCTTTGAGGATTGCGAGGCAGTCAGCAGGGCGGTAGAAACCGTGCTGGATGAAAAGGACCTGATTGCGGAGAGCTACATGCTGTGTGTTTCATCGCCGGGGCTTGATCGTCCGCTGAAAAACGAGCGGGATTTCAAGCGGTGCATGGGGCAGGAAATCGACGTGAGACTTTATAAGCCGTTTGAAGGCACGAAAGAATATACAGGTACGCTCACGGGGTATACGCCGGACAGCGTAACCCTTGAAACGGACGAAAACGAAATAATTTTTGAGTTAAAAGAGACGGCAAAAATTTGTTTGCACTTGGAATAATAAAGGAGAGCTTGCGATGAACACGGAATTTATGGAAGCCCTGACAGATTTAGAGCACGATAAAGGGATTAAAAAAGATATTTTACTGGAAGCGATTGAAACTGCGCTCATTTCCGCGTATAAGCGCCATTTTGGAACGGATCAGAACGCGCGCGTGGAGATAGACGGGGATACTGGTGAAATCAGGGTTTTCGCGATTAAAAATGTCGTGGAAGAAATAGAGGATGAAGAGACTGAGATTTCAGTGGAGCAGTCCCACGAGATCAACGATAAATATCAGGCGGGCGACGTGGTGGAAACGGAAGTAACCCCGCGTGATTTTGGCCGGATTGCGGCGCAGACTGCCAAGCAGGTAGTTGTACAGCGCATCCGTGAGGCGGAACGCGGCATTATCTATGACCAGTATGCCGAAAAAGAAAATGAGGTGCTGACCGCGATTGTTCACCGGATCGAGCGCGGCAATGTGTATGTGGAGCTTGGACGCGCGGAGGGAATCATTCCTGTCAGCGAGACGGTCTACTCTGAGCAGTATAATATCAACGACCGCATCAAGGTCTATGTGCTGGAAGTGAAAAAGACCAACAAGGGGCCGCAGATCATTGTGTCCCGCACACATCCGGCGCTCATTAAGCGGCTGTTTGAAATAGAGGTTCCGGAGATCCGTCAAAACGTAGTGCAAATCAAGAGTATTGCGCGTGAAGCGGGCGGACGCACCAAAATTGCGGTGTGGAGCGATGAAAAGGACGTTGATCCGGTCGGCGCATGCGTAGGCCACAAAGGGACGCGGATCGAAAAGGTAGTGGAGGAATTGAACGGGGAGAAGATCGACGTTGTACCGTGGAGCTCCGATCCGATTGAATTTATTGCAAACGCACTGCGGCCCGCCAAGGTGGTCATGGTGCAAATTAACGAGGATGAGAAGGCCGCGAAGGTAATCGTGCCGGATTACCAGTTATCCCTTGCAATTGGCAAGGAAGGGCAGAACGCAAGGCTTGCGGCAAAGCTGACAGGCTGGAAAATTGACATCAAGAGCCAGTCGCAGATTGAGCAGGAAGTATTTGGTGAGGAATTTGCCAATAAGGATACGAGCCTTGACGGGATGAATGAATTTGACATCATTGACGAGCTGAACGAAGAAGAGGAAGAGGAATCGTTGGAAGAAGACATTCTGCTGGATGAGGAAGCAGAGCTTGCGGGACTCGCGGAAGAGCCGGAGGCAGAGCAGGAGTAAGGGAGAGCGTCTTGGATAAAAAACAGCCGGTGCGCATGTGTATTGCGTGTCGCACAGGAAAGCCGAAAAAAGAACTCATACGGCTTGTGCGCGGCGCGGACGGATGCTTCCGTGTGGATGAAACAGGCAAGGCTCAGGGGCGCGGATGCTATGTGTGCGCACAGGAGGCATGCGTGCAAAAGGCAGGGAAAATATTTCCCAAGGTGATGCGCACAAAGATGAATGAGGGTTTGCTGGAAACACTGAAAGGAATTGCGAAAAAGCGTGAATCATGAAAGTTTTTTGAAATTCCTGGGGCTCGGCGCGCGGGCGGGAAAGCTCGTGTATGGCGCGCAGGGAGTGCAGCAGGCAATCAAAAAAGGAAAAGCAAAGCTGGTTGTGATTGACGGCAGCGCTTCTGATAATACAAAAAAAGAATTTAGTGACGCCTGTGATTATTATCATACAAGATTGATTCTGCTTGAGGAAAGCGGCGCGCTTGACAGGAGTCTTCATAAATCAAACAAAATTATTGGAATAGTGTGTCCGCAGTTCGCAGACAGTGCATGGCACAAATATAACACTACTTCCGGGGGTGAAATCATTGAGCAAAATTAAAATCTTAGAAACAAACAAATCACTTTTGGCAAACGCGCAGGCGATTTTCAATCGCATTCTGGAAATGCAGACGGAAGCGGATAACCAAATTCGTGATATCAAGACCATTGAGTCTAAGATTCTTGACATTGAAAAGGTTAAGAACGAAAAGGCGCGCGCTCTTTTAGAGCAGCAGCGTGCGCAGGAAGAGGCGCAGAAAGCTGCCGAGCAGGCGAAGCTCGAGGCGGAAGAACAGGCGAAACAGGCTGCCGTTGCGCAGCAGGCGCAGGCAGCAGAACAGAGTGCGCCACAGGCTGCCCAGCCTGAACCGGCTGTCATAAAAGAAGCCGAGCCAGTTAAGGCACCGGCTCCTGTTGCAGAAAGACAGGCAAATAGGCCACAGGCGGAAAGAAGACCGCAGCAGCAAAATAATGGCGCGCCGGCGGCGCATAAACCTTCTGAAAACAGGGAAAACAGGGATAGACGACCCGCGCAAGACAACAGACCGCCACGACAGGAAAAAAGCGCGGATACAGCAAGGAAAACGGATAAGCCGGCAGAAGACAGAGGCGCAAAAAAGTTTGCTGCGCAAAAGCCGGCTCAGACATTTGATCATAATAAAAAGAGCAAAAAGCAGGGCGAAGACGACCGCGTGAAACGACCGAAGATCAAAGAACGCGTTTTTGCGATTGACGATGATGATTTTCCGAAGGGATCGCGCAAGCGGCATAAAAAGCAACAGCAGGCTCCAAAGGCTGCAATCGAATTGGTTAAGATTGAAAAAGCGACCATTACAGAAGAAACGGTTTCAGTGAAGCTGTTTTCTGAAAAGATCGGAAAGCCGGTTTCGGATATTCTGAAAAAGCTTCTTTTGTTGGGCATGATGAGTACAATCAATTCACAGATCGATTTTGATACGGCACAACTGATCGCGGATGAGTTTGGAATTGAACTGGAACAGAAAATTGCGCAGACGGCGGAAGATATTCTTGTGGAAGAAGCACCGGACGCAGAAGACCAGCTCGAGAAGCGTCCGCCGATTGTCACGATCATGGGCCATGTAGATCATGGTAAGACCTCCCTGCTCGATAAGATCAGGCTTGCTAAGGTAACCGAGAGTGAAGCGGGCGGAATTACGCAGCATATCGGCGCTTATCAGGTGGAACTCAACGGCGAAAAGATCACGTTTATTGATACGCCGGGCCATGAGGCGTTCACGGCAATGCGCGCAAGGGGTGCGCAGGTGACGGACATCGCGATCATTGTAGTCGCGGCGGACGACGGAATTATGCCGCAGACCGTGGAGGCGATTAACCATGCGCAGTCGGCGGAGGTGCCGATCATTGTGGCGGTCAATAAGATTGACAAACAGGGCGCGAATGTACAAAAAATCATGCAGGAGCTTACCGAGCACAATCTTTTGCCGGAAGAATGGGGCGGAGAAACCATCGTGGTGCCGGTTTCGGCGAAGACGGGGGACGGAATCGATAAATTACTGGAAATGATTCTGCTCGTGGCGGAGGTTCAGGAGCTGAAGGCAAATCCGAACCGTCTTGCAAAGGGGACGATTGTGGAGGCGCAGCTCGATAAGGGCAGAGGCCCGGTGGCGACTGTGTTGGTGGAAAACGGAACGCTCAAAACAGGTGACACGATTATCGCGGGTACAGCTTACGGCAGGGTGCGCGCAATGGTCAACGACCGCGGACAGGTCGTAGAGCAGGCGCTGCCTGCCCAGCCGGTGGAGGTTATCGGATTTTCTGAGGTTCCCGCGGCGGGCGACATCCTGCACGCGGCTCCGGCAGACAAGCTTTCCAAGCAGGTTGCCGAAGAACGTAAAGATAAGCAAAAAGCAGAAATGCTCAAGAAGATGTCCAAGGTCTCGCTGGACGATCTGTTTAACCAGATTGCGGAGGGGCAGATCAAGGACCTCAACATCGTCATCAAGGCGGACGTGCAAGGCTCGGTGGAGGCTGTCAGGCAGTCGCTTGAAAAACTTTCCAACGAGGAAGTACGCGTGCGCGCGATCCATTGCGGCGTTGGCGCGATCACAGAAACGGACGTTATGCTGGCTTCGGCCGCTAATGCGATTATCATTGGCTTTAATGTGAGACCGGACAACATGGCGATGGCTGCGGCAGACCGCGAGAAGGTTGACGTGCGCCTGTACCGCATTATTTATAAGGCGATTGAAGATATTACGGCTGCAATGAAGGGCATGCTAGAGCCTGAATTTGAAGAGTTGGTGCTCGGACACGCAGAGGTACGCCAGACTTTCAAGGTGTCTTCCGTTGGTACGATTGCAGGCTGTTATGTGACGGACGGTATGATCCGCAGGAACGCGAAGTCGCGTTTGCTCCGCGACAATGTGGTTATATATGAAGGGGAATTAAGTTCCTTGAAGCGCTTTAAGGACGACGCAAAAGAAGTCGCGCAAGGCTACGAATGCGGACTTTCCCTGGATCGCTATGACGATATCAAGGAAGGCGACGTGGTAGAGTGCTTTGAGATGCATGAAATAGCGCGTTAGGAGTTGATGCAAACATGCCTACGAACAGAATTAACAGGATTGAAGAAGAGGTGAAGCGGGCGCTTGCGGATATCATCAGGAACGATGTAAAGGACGACAGGCTTTCCATGATGACGAGCGTCACAAAAGTGGAAATTACGCAGGACCTTAAGTTTGGCAAAGTGTATATCAGCGTATATGATACGGACAAAAAACGGCAGGCGTCCGTTGACGCGCTGAATCACGGAGCGTCGTTTATCCGCACGAAGCTCTCAAAGGCCGTTGACATCAGACGCGTGCCGGAGCTTACGTTCGTGCTGGACGATTCCATCGAATACAGCATCAAGATTGCAAAGATACTTGACGATGTGAAAAGCAAGGAATCACAATGAAACAAGTAATTGAGTTTATAAGCAAGTATAAAAAGTTTGCGGTTTTGACCCATCTGAACCCGGACGGGGACGCACTTGGAAGCGCATACGCACTTGCACAGAGTTTAAATAATCTTGGCAAATCTGCCGAGGTTATTTTATTGTGCGATCCACCTGTAAAATATTGGTTCCGTGAGTTTGTTCCGCTTTACAAAATGCTTGCGGACGTCGATTTTGACGACTATGAGGCGGTGCTCGCCGTGGACTGCGCCACAAGGCAGCGGCTTTCGGACGCACAGCAGCTTTTTGCCGCAAAACCAAACTGTAATATTGACCACCATATTTCCAATACGATGTATGGGCAGGTGAATCTTGTGCAGGATTTTCCGGCGACAGGCGAAATGGTTTACAACCTTGCAAAAGAACTGGATACCAAAATAGACAGGACGATCGTTATGGCTGTTTACATGGCGATTTCAACGGACACAGGGAATTTTACTTATTCCAACACCAAAAAATCGACACTGGAACTCTTTTCCAGCCTTGTGAATGAAAATCTGCCGCTCGCGAAAATGGCGGACCAGATTTTTAACCGGCGGTCTTTGGGCGCCACCAAGTTGATCGCGAAGTTTATTGACAACATCAGGTTTCATTACGAGGGGAGCATGGCGGTTTCCACGATTATGCTGGATGAAATCGAGCAGGCGGGCGCAAAGCTCGAGGATAATGAGATTTTGATCGATTACGCACGTGAGATTGACGGAGTGGAAATTGCAGCATTTGTGCGCGAGCTAAAAAAGGACACCTATAAGGTCAGTTGGCGCGCGAATGAATATGCGGATGTTGGAGAGCTGGCAGCGCGTTTCGGCGGCGGCGGGCATGTAAAAGCCGCAGGATGTATGCTCAAAGGCGAGTTTTATGATGTAATGGATCGGATTGTGAGCGCGGCAGGGGATTATTTGAAGTGAACGGAGTGCTGAATATTCTAAAGCCGCCGGCGATGACGTCAAGCGACGTAGTCTCACATGTGCGCAGGATTTTGGGTGAAAAGCGCGTGGGACACACGGGTACGCTTGATCCGGGCGCGGCGGGTGTGCTGCCCGTATGCGTGGGCCGCGCAACAAAGATTGCGGACTACATTATGCGCGGGGAAAAAGAATACATTGCTGAAATTGTATTTGGAGCAGCTACCGATACGCAGGATAGCTATGGACAGGTGGTTTACGAATGCGACTGTGATATTACAAAAGAGCGACTTTTGGAAGTGTTGCCGCAGTTTCACGGTCAGCTTTGGCAAAGGCCGCCTATGTATTCGGCGGTGAAGCATCAGGGCAAAAAACTGTATGAGCTTGCGCGCAAAGGGATTACGGTGGAAAAACCGCCGCGAGAGGTTTTTGTTCGTCGGGTCGAGATACTGGAGGCGGCGCATAATCGCTTTTTACTGCGAATTGAGTGCTCCAAGGGAACGTATATCCGCACCCTGTGCGCAGACATTGGGCAGGCGCTGTCCTGCTGTGCTTACACATCATTTTTGATGCGGACAGCAACGTGCGGCTATGATACGCAAACAGCTTATACCATGAAGGAGATCGAAGAGCTCGCCGCGCGTGGAGAAATAGGCAGCGCGCTTGTGCCCATGGAGCAGGCGCTTTCCTTTATGGAAAAACTGGAATGTGAGCCGTCGCTGTATCGTTTTCTGACGACGGGAACGCCAGTAGAGCTCAAAAGGACGCGGCTTAAAATAGAAGAAGAGACGGATTATGCAGTGTATTGCAAAAACGAATTGATTGGAATTGGAAGAAAGCAGGGAGATACTCTTAAGATGGTATCCATGCTGAAATTACTGGGGGAATCGGAAAGTGGAACTGCTGGATCAAAATGACTTGCCGCTAAAAACGCCTTCCGCAGTGGCGATTGGCCTGTTTGACGGGATTCATGCGGGGCATACGGTGCTGGTGGAGGATATTCATTCACAAATCGGTCTGAGGCCGGTTGTCTATACCTTTGATACCAAGCCAAATCACGCGGCGTATAAAAATATTTATACGCTACAGGAAAAACAGGAAATTTTTGCGTGTATGGGTGTGGACGCTCTTTATATGCAGCCGTTTACGCCTGAGTTTTCAAGGCTTTCCAAAGATGAGTTTTTGCAGGGGATCGTGTATGATTTTTGCGCGAGACACATCACCGTTGGCTTTGATTTCCGATTTGGCAAAAATGCGGAGGGGGACGCGGCGTTTCTGAAAGAAAACGCGGCGAAGTATGGCTATACCGTGTCCATCATTCCCAAGGTGGAGTGTGAGGAAGGAAAAGTGAGCAGCACGATTGTGCGCGCGCACATTGAGCGTGGCGAAATGGAAAAAACAGCCGCGTTGCTTGGACGGTTCTATTTTATTGACGGAAAAATCGAGAAAGGAAACAGCATTGGCGCTTCCATCGGATTTCCGACGGCGAATATCTCCACGGATAAATTGCTTCCGAAGTACGGGGTCTACGCGACGATTGCGCAAATTGACGGGAAAAGCTATCCCGCTGTTACCAACGTCGGCGTAAAACCAACGGTGACCGACGAGGGGATTCCGAATGTGGAAACATTTCTTTTTGGTTTTTCAGGGGATGTTTATGATGAAAAAATGCGCGTACACTTCGTATCGTTTTTAAGGGGAGAGCGGACGTTTCCCGACGTGGATAAGCTTAAGGCGCAAATTACCCGCGACGCTCGCGCCGCGCAGGATTTGCTGGGGAATTTAGAGGTTTACAAAGACCGCATATTATGTTAAACTATTTCACATATGATTACCGGACGCCCTGATGTTCGACACTCCGACGGCACCATAGCGTCACGGTTTGAAAAATGAATGGAGGAAAGAAAATGGACAAAGCAGTAAAAACAGAAATTATCCAGAAGTATGCTCAAAAAGAGGGTGATACCGGTTCGCCGGAAGTGCAGATTGCGCTGCTGACCTACAGGATCAACCACTTAAACGAACACTTGAAGGAATTCAAAAAGGATTCGCATTCAAGACGCGGACTGCTCAAAATGGTAGGTAAGAGACGCGGATTGCTTAACTACCTCAAGGAAAAGGATATCGAACGGTACAGAAACCTGATCAGCAGCCTGAACTTAAGAAAATAAACAACAAGAGGAGCGGGATTTTCTCGCTCTTTGTTACGTTTTTCAAATCTGTTTTTGGATGGAAAGGCGCAACAAGATTCTGCCCGCTAAGCGTTGGGCAAAAGGTTTGGTTCGGCGTTTTTCGCTGTGAGGCCATAAAGGCGGGAGCGGCGCAGGATGCACAAACCGTATGAATGTGTAACATTATTGTAGGAGGATATTATGCAAGAAAATCATGTATATGAAATGGAGCTGGGCGGCCGGACTCTCACAGTGGAGAGCGGTAAATACGCCTTTCAGGCAGGCGGAAGCGTCATCGTAAGATGCGGCGATACCGCGGTGCTTGTAAACGCCACTGGATCTAAAACGCAAAGAGTGGGAATCGACTTTTTTCCTTTGAGCGTGGAATATGAAGAAAAGATGTATTCTGTGGGTAAAATCCCCGGCGGATTCATCAAAAGGGAAGGCAGACCTTCCGAAAAAGCGATTTTGGCGGCACGCCTGATTGACAGGCCGATCCGCCCGCTGTTCCCCAAAGGATATTATAATGACGTGCAGGTGGTTGCAACCGTTATGTCGGTTGATCCTGACGTACAGCCGGAAGTATTTGCCATGATCGGTTCTTCCGCGGCGCTTTCTATTTCCGGACTTCCGTTTGCAGGGCCGACAGGCTCCGTGCTTGTTGGCATGGTGGACGGAGAGTTCATCATCAATCCGAATGCAGAGCAGCGTGAAAAGAGCAGGTTACACCTTGTCGTTTCCGGCACGAAAGACGCGGTAATGATGGTGGAAGCGGGCGCGAATGAAGTAACGGAAAATGAAATGCTGGATGCGATTCTTTTTGCGCACGAAGAGATCAAACGCATTTGCGCGTTTATTGAAAATATCAAAAACGATATCGGCAAGCCTGAGAAGGAAATTGAAATCCATCAGGTTTCAGACGAAATCAACAGCGCGGTGCGTGAATATGCTGCGGATAAAGTTGCATGGAGCGTGGATACCTTTGACAGGGATGAGCGTGAAGAGCGTCAGGATCAGGTGAAGCTCGAAGTGATCGAGCACTTTGCGGAGCAGTTTGAAGATAGCGCCGCTGATATTGCGGACGTGCTTTACTACATGACAAAAGAAGTGATCAGAGGAAAAATCGTCAATGACGGCGTTCGTCCTGACGGCAGGGGATATGAGGATATCCGTCCTATCTGGTGCGAGACGGGAATCTTCCCAAGAACGCACGGCAGCGCGGTATTTACGCGTGGACAGACGCAGGTTATGAACATCGTAACGCTGGGCGGAATGCGCGAAGGACAGACGCTGGACGGTATTTCGGCGGAGGATTTCAAGCGTTATATGCACCATTATAATATGCCTCCGTATTCGACGGGCGAAGCAAAGATGATGCGTAGTTCGTCACGGCGCGAAATCGGTCATGGCGCTCTTGCAGAGCGTTCCATTTTGCCGATGCTTCCGTCAGAAGAGGAATTCCCCTATGCGATTCGCGCGGTATCAGAGGTCATCAGCTCAAATGGTTCCACCTCACAGGCAAGCGTATGCGCTAGCTCGCTGGCGCTGATGGATGCGGGCGTTCCGATGAAAAAGCCGGTTGCGGGCTGCGCGATGGGGCTCATTAAAGACGTGGATAATGGCAAAGTAGTCGTGCTCACCGACATTCAGGGACTTGAAGACTTCCTTGGAGACATGGACTTCAAGGTTGCAGGCACAAAGGACGGTATCACGGCGATCCAGATGGATATCAAGATCAAGGGAATCGATAAAGAGATTCTGGAGCGCGCGCTGGCACAGGCACTGCGCGGCAGGCTGTATATTCTTGACAAAATGAACGAAGTGCTTCCGGAAGCGCGTAAGCAGCTTTCTCCGTTTGCGCCGAAAATTGTCCAGTTTACCATCGATCCGGATAAGATTCGCGAAGTCATCGGTTCCGGCGGCAAGGTGATCAATAAGATCATTGAAGATACCGGAGTGAAAATTGATATCGAGGATGACGGACGTGTGGCGATTCTGACAGCGGACGACGCCGCTGCGGCGAAGGCGCGCAAAATCATCGAGACGATTGTCAAAGATGTGAAGGTTGGCGAAGTATTCAATGGAAAAGTGACGCGCATCATGAATTTTGGCGCGTTTGTGGAGCTTGCGCCCGGCAAGGAAGGCATGTGCAGGATTTCCAACCTTTCCAACGAGTTCGTCAAGAAGGTGGAAGACGTGTGCAATATTGGCGATACGCTGCTCGTAAAGGTAGTGGAAATCGATAAGCAGGGCAGGATTAACCTGACGCACAAGGGTGTGAAACCGGAAGAGCTGGAAGGCTGAGCGTCTGAAGTAAAATAAGAAAACAGGAAAATGCCGCCGGAGCACGCAGAAAGACGAAGCGTTGCGTCGCGGCATTTTGCGCTTAACGAAAGGACAAGATATGGATCAGAAGTTTATTGACGAAAAATTAGAGTGCGGCGTGCGCCTGATTGCGGAGAAGCTTCCTAATTTCCATTCTGTGACTGCCGGAATCTGGGTGGGAGCGGGATCGGTAACGGAAACAGCGGAGGAAAACGGTATCTCGCACCTGATTGAACATATGCTGTTTAAGGGTACCGAAAAAAGAACGGCAAAGCAGATATCGGTGGATGTGGACAACATTGGCGGTCAGATCAACGCGTTCACCTCAAAGGAATGTACCTGTTATTACATCAAAGTGATTGATGAAAAGCTGGAGCAGGGGCTGGAAATCCTGACGGATTTATTTTGTAACGCAACCCTTTCCAGTGAAGAGCTGGATAAAGAGCGCAATGTAGTGCTCGAAGAGATTGCCATGAGCAACGATAATCCTGAGGATGTGGCGATGGATCTCATTTCCAGCACATTCTTTGAAGGATGCTCGCTTTCCAAGACCATTTTGGGGCCGGCCGAAAACATTCGCGGGTTTCAGCGTGCGGATTTGCAAAGCTATATGCAGCGCTATTATACGGCCTCCAACATTGTGGTTGCGGTTGCGGGGAATTTTGACATACAGCAGTTGCGGGACAGCCTGAACAGCCTGTTTGTGAAGATGAACAAGACGAGCCTTGAGGTGCCGGCATTTGCGGACTGCAACAGTTTTGCGCCGCGCAAGGATAATTTTGCGCTTTTGGAGCGAGATATCGAGCAGGTTCACCTGTGCATGGGAATGCCGTGCTTTGAACAGAAGGACGAACGTAAATATGCGCTTAATATCCTGAATAACGTCATCGGCGGCTCGATGAGCTCGCGTCTGTTCCAGAAAATCAGGGAAGAGATGGGCATGGCGTATTCCGTGTTTACCTATCCGGCGCTTTACGCAAGCACGGGGATGTATGGCGTCTACGCCGGAACCATGGCGGACAACGCTTTGCAGGTTGCAGAGATGATTCTTGAGGAACTGAAAAAGGTGAAGCTGGAGGGCATTACGCGTGAAGAATTTGCGCAAAGTCGCGAGCAGCTCAAAGGGAACCTGATTTTATCTCTGGAAAGCACGTCTTCCAAGATGAGCGCGATCGGCAAGGCCATGATCCTGACCGGCAAGGTCTATTCGGATGAAGAGGTATTGCGCCTGATTGACGAGGTGCGTTATGAACAGATACGCGAGGTCATCGATTACTGTTTGGATCTTGATCGTCTGACCACAACATGCGTGGGCAGAATCGATGATGCAGGAGAGATGAAAAAGATATTATTCTGACAAGTGTTTGCACCATAGTGGTTTATGGATTGCCGCCGGAATTTTCCGGCGGTTTTTCTATATTGAATTTTAGCCCTTGTTTCGAAGACGGGAAAAAGATTTTACGGCCGGACATCAAAATACCGCAGAAGAAATTCATCTCCTGCGGTATTTTTTAACTTCTATCGCTTACAGTTGGGGGCCGGCGGAAACCAGTGCTTTACCAGCTTCATTTCCTTCATATTTTGTAAAGTTCTTCACGAAACGCTGTGCCAGATCTTTTGCCTTTGCATCCCACTGCGAAGCGTCCGCATAAGTGTCGCGCGGGTCAAGAATCTTGGTGTCCACGCCCGGCAGCTCTGTCGGAATTTCAACATTGAAGTAAGGCAGTGTTTTGGTCGCGGCCTTTTCGATGGAACCATCAAGAATTGCATCGATGATGCCGCGCGTATCGCGGATCGAGATACGCTTTCCGGAACCGTTCCAGCCGGTGTTCACAAGATATGCCTTTGCGTTATTCTGCTTTGCCCTCTTCACGAGTTCCTCAGCGTACTTGGTCGGGTGCAATTCTAAGAATGCCTTACCAAAGCAAGCGGAGAAAGTCGGTGTCGGCTCTGTGATTCCTCTTTCCGTACCAGCCAGTTTTGCTGTGAAGCCGGACAGGAAGTAGTACTGCATCTGCTCCGGAGTCAGGATTGATACGGGAGGAAGAACGCCGAAAGCATCCGCGGACAGGAAGATAATATCTTTCGCTGCCGGAGCCGCAGAAACCGGCTTTACAATGTTCGTAATGTGATCGATCGGATAGGATACGCGGGTATTTTCCGTCACGCTCTTATCTGTGAAATCGATCTTGCCATTTGCGTCAAGCGTAACATTTTCCAGCAGTGCGTCGCGCTTGATTGCGTTGTAGATGTCCGGCTCGGATTCTTTATCGAGGTCGATTACTTTCGCGTAGCAGCCGCCTTCGAAATTAAAGATGCCCTTGTCATCCCAGCCGTGTTCGTCGTCGCCGATCAAAAGACGCTTGGGGTCTGTGGACAGGGTTGTTTTGCCTGTGCCGGAAAGTCCGAAGAAGATGGCGGTATTCTCGCCGTTCAGATCGGTGTTTGCCGAGCAGTGCATGGAAGCGATGCCCTTAAGCGGCAGATAGTAGTTCATCATGGAGAACATACCTTTTTTCATTTCGCCGCCATACCAGGAATTCAGGATAACCTGCTCGTGGCTGGTGAGGTTGAACAGGATTCCGGTTTCGGAATTCAGGCCAAGCTCTTTGTAGTTGTCTATTTTTGCCTTGGAAGCGTTATACACAACGAAATCCGGCTTGAAGTCTTTTAATTCTTCAGCCGTAGGCGTGATAAACATATTGGTAACGAAATGCGCCTGCCAAGCAACCTCCATGATGAAGCGGATGGACATACGCGTATCCTCATTGGCACCGCAGAATGCGTCTACAACAAAAAGCCTTTTATTCGAAAGCTCTTCCATAGCGGTTTTTCTCGCTACGTTCCATGCTTCCTCGCTCAAGGGGCGGTTGTCGTTAGGCTGTTCGTCGGAAGTCCACCAAACAGTATCCCTTGAAGTATCGTCCATGACAATGAACTTGTCTTTGGGGGAACGTCCCGTATAGATGCCGGTCATAACGTTTACCGCGCCAAGCTCGCTTTCCTGGCCTTTTTCAAAACCCTCAAGAGTTGATTTGGTTTCTTCGTTGAACAACTCCGCGTAAGAAGGATTATGAACAATCTCCTTCACCCCTGTAATTCCATATTGACTCAAATCAATATTCATCATTAAAAAACCTCGCCTTCCTAAATTTTATTAAATTATCGAAACGAAATGAGCATTTTATGTGTGCAAATATCGTTCGAAAAATTAGCCCCATTTTATTATATTCTACAAATCTTCCTGCTTTCCTTGTTTTTTGAAAATAAAATTTTGACAAAAAATGATACGGATTCCTTTTGTATTCTCTTTAGTGTAGTATATACCCCGTATTTCGGCAAGTATATCTTTAGGATATGCCGTTTTTGGGATTTTTTCCGCGTATCGGATCCCTTTTGGCAGAATCGATTAATAGATTGAAAAAAAATGAACAAAGTGCTATAATAACTAAGATTGCATACAGAGAATGAAGGGGTTTTCATGACGGCGGTACGCAAAAAGAAAAGGAAAAAAAAGAATAACGGAAAGCGGAATGAAATAGCCGGCATCATTATCATCGGGCTGGCAATTTTTCTCGCGGTAACGATTTATATGAGTGTGGACAGCGTCTTTGGAAATATGATCAAAGATGTTGTTTTTGGGCTGTGCGGAATGATCGGTTATGTTGTACCGGTGATTATCGGCGTGATTGGAGTGCTGTTTATTGCGTCGCGCAAAAAAAACACGAATACAAGCAAACTGGTTCTGTTAGGGCTTGCGGTGCTTTTCGTTTTTTCTCTCGCGAATCTTGCGGTTGCGGCGGATGTGTTTGACGCTTCGGACAATTTTGGGGATTTTGTAAAAGGCTCCTTTGACGCGGGTGCGCAGACGCAGATGGGCGGCGGCGCGGTGGGCGCGCTGCTTTCCTATTGGACGTTTCTGTTTTTGGGAGAGGTGGGCAGCTATATTGTCTTCATCACAGGAATTGCGGTGTGCGTACTTGCGCTCACCAATCTTTCCCTCAAAAAGGTGGGCGAGGATATCGGCAGCGCGGTGAAGACGACTTATGATGGATATAAAACCCGCGCGGAAGCGCGCAGGGAGCAAAAAAGGCTCTACATCGAGAGTCTGGATCTTGAAAAGGAAGCGGAAATACGCAGGCAGCAGGAAGAAGCAATGAGGCTGCGCAAGCAGGAAGAAAATGAATTTAACATGCTGGTGGAAGAAGACCCGGACGAGCTTGTGATGGATGACGCGATATACGAGCAAGAGATCGAAGCCGACCAGTTTGCGGATTATGATCCGGAGGAATACAGGAAGGTGTTTTCGGATACGGATATCCAGTTTGATGATGACGTGCCAAGCGCGCCGCAAAGCAGAAGGAAGATTGACCTTTCCAAGATCACGGCCAAGCAGCCGAAAGCGGAGGTTGATGCTGATGAGCCAGCGGTGAGCCAGCAAACAGCGCCATTTGTGCCGCTTGGAGCGGCGAAGGCAGCGACGCAGTATGTAAAGCCGCCGCTGAATCTTTTGACGCCGATCCCAAAAGCGGCGAGAGCGTCGTCCGCCGATTTGAAGAAAAACGTAGAAATACTCGAAAATACGCTGGCGAGTTTTAACGTCAATGCAAAAGTTGTTAATGTAAGCCGCGGGCCGGTAGTGACCCGCTATGAAGTGCAGCCTGCGCCGGGCGTGAAAGTAAGCAAGATTGTGAATCTTGCGGATGATATTGCGATGAATCTTGCCGCGCGCGACGTGAGAATCGAAGCGCCTGTGCCGGGCAAGCCGGTGGTGGGCATCGAAATTCCCAATCTGGAGACGAGCTCTGTGGGGCTTAGGGAGCTTCTTTCAAGCGACGAATTCAAAGGGCTTAAGAGTCCGATTGCGTTTGCGCTGGGAAAGGACATCGGCGGGGCAAACGTGTATGCGGATATTGCGAAGATGCCGCACATGTTGATAGCAGGAGCGACCGGCTCAGGGAAGAGCGTGTGCATTAACTCACTGATTGTCAGCATTTTATTCCACGCATCTCCTCAGGAAGTAAAAATGATTATGATTGATCCAAAGGTGGTTGAGCTTAATGTGTTTAACGACATTCCTCATCTGCTGATTCCCGTTGTGACAGACCCCAAGAAGGCGTCTTCCGCGATCAACTGGGCGGTCAATGAAATGACAATGCGTTACCGCCAGTTTGCGGCAAAGGGTGCGAAGGATCTCAAAAAATACAATCAAATCATGCACGAAGAGGGAAACGATGCGCTTCCGAATATTCTGGTAATCATCGACGAGCTTGCGGATCTGATGATGGTCGCCCCCGGCGAGGTGGAGGACGCAATCTGCCGGATTGCCCAGCTTGGGCGCGCCAGCGGCATTCATCTGGTGATTGCTACGCAGCGTCCGTCTGTGGATGTCATCACAGGCATTATCAAAGCAAACATTCCGTCGCGCGTCGCGTTTGCGGTTTCTTCTCAGGTGGATTCGCGCACCATACTCGATATGGCGGGAGCGGAAAAACTGCTGGGGCAGGGCGATATGCTGTTTTATCCGTCCGGCGCGCCAAAGCCCGTGCGTTTGCAGGGCTGCTTTATTTCAGACAAGGAAGTGGAGGCTGTCACGAAGTTTCTGAAGGAAAGAACGTCGGCCAGCTATGATACAAGGGTAATTGAAGGAATTGCCAAGGAAGGAACAAATCCAATTGCCGGACAGGAGGAAATGGATGAATTGTTCCTAAAGGCTCTGGAAACGGTCGTGGAATATGATCAAGCATCGACCTCTATGCTGCAAAGGCGGCTGCGCATCGGTTATGCGCGCGCGGCCAGATTAATCGATCAGCTTGAAGAAAGCGGATATATTACGCCCATGGACGGCAGCAAGGGACGTCAGGTTTTGATTACCAAAGGCGAATTCCAGGAGATGATGAATCCGCAGGAAGAGGAATGAAAATGACTGTAAAAATTGGTGTAATTTCGCTTGGATGTGCAAAAAACAGGATCGATACCGAAGAGATGCTCGCCCAGCTCAGTGATGAGTATGAGTTCGTGCAGGATATGGCGCAGGCAGACGTGATGCTGATCAACACCTGTGCGTTTATCAATGACGCAAAGGAAGAATCGATCAATACCGTTTTGGAAGCGGAGCAGCAGAAAAAATTCGGCAAGCTGCGCGGAATTATTGTGACAGGCTGTTTGCCGGAGCGTTACCGCGAGGAGCTGAAGCGGACGCTGCCCAGGGTGGACGCGTTTTTGGGAACTTCCGCCTATAAAGAGATCAAAGAAGCGATCAGGGCCGTTGCGAATGGAATGCGGTATGAAAGCTATCCTGATCATCAGCTTGACGAGCGGTTCTCTGAGCGGATTGTGACCACAATGCCGCCGACGGCTTATGTCAAAATAGCGGATGGCTGCGACAACTGCTGCAGCTATTGCGTGATCCCGTCGATTCGCGGCAAATTTCAAAGCCGTAAGCAGGAGGATATTCTGAAAGAAATTACCTCGCTGGCAGAGCAGGGATATAATGAAATTATTTTGATTGCGCAGGATACGACGTCATACGGCAAAGATTTAAAAGAGGACGCAACCCTTGCGACGCTCATGGATCAGGCCGCTCAAATACCGGGCGTGAAGTGGTTGCGTGTGCTGTATAGTTATCCGGATGGCATCACGGACGAGCTTCTTCGTGTCATGTGTGCCCATGACAATATTGTAAAGTATCTGGATATTCCGATCCAGCATACGGACAATGCGATTTTAAAGCAAATGAACAGGAAAAACACATGGGAATCGACGCGTGAAGTGATCCGCAAGGTGCGGGCGGCTTCACCTGAGTTTGTAATCCGCTCTACCGTGATTGTGGGATTTCCGGGGGAAGAGCGTGAAAATGTGATCAACCTGTATCGGGATTTAAAGGAATTTCAGCTCGACCGGTTGGGGGTGTTTTCCTATTCGCAGGAGGAAGGCACAAAAGCTGCGGAGCTGCCAAACCAGATCGACGAGGAAGAAAAAGAATTCCGCCGCGATTCGGTGCTGAATACGCAATCCTCCATCTCGCTGGACAGAAATCAGGCGCGCGTGGGCAAGGTTTACGAGGTGCTGATCGAAGGGCTTGACGAGCACTCAGGGCTTTATTACGGCAGGTCTTACGCAGAGGCGCCTGAGGTCGACGGGAAAATTTTCATCCGGACGGAGGAACAGCTCGAGGCGGGAGAATACTATCCGGTTAAAATAACCATGGCTTATAGCTATGATTGTACAGGAGAACTGATGTTATGATATGGAATGCGCCAAATATATTGACTCTATTCCGCATGATTTTGATTCCATTTTTTATTCTGTTATATTTCACCGGTGTACCTCAGTGGAACATCTATGCTGCTATCATATTTATTGTAGCGGCAATTACTGACTGGTTAGACGGATTTTTGGCACGCAAAAACAATCAGGTTTCCAACTTTGGAAAGCTGTGGGACCCGATCGCCGATAAGCTTTTGGTGCTCGCCGCGCTGCTGCTGCTGATGGCATGGGGAAGGGTTGGTTTCATTGCCGTGTTGATTCTGGAGTCAAGGGAACTCATCATTGGCGGGGTGAGGTCGCTTGCGGCGGCAAACGGCGTTGTGATTGCGGCCGATATGTCAGGAAAGATCAAAACAGTGGTGCAGTTTATTGCGATTATTCTGCTCCTGCTGGAAGACTGGCCTTTTCAGGCGCTCCATGCGTCAGGCGTGTCAGTGGGCGGAATTCTCATTTGGGTGAGCGTTGCGCTCTCGGTCTATTCCTGCATTGCATATTTTGTAAAAAACCGTAAAGTGCTTGTAAATTAGGGCTCGAGAAAGGAAACTGTATGGAAAGTAAAGGAAAGAACGCAGACAATAAAGAGAAGGCTTTGGAAGGGGCGCTTGCCCAGATCGAAAAACAGTTTGGCAAAGGCGCTGTCATGAAGCTGGGAGAAGCCTCAAAAAATATGAATATTGAAGTGATTCCCACCGGATGCCTGGAGCTTGACGTTGCGCTTGGCATAGGGGGGATTCCGCGCGGCAGGATCATCGAGGTCTATGGGCCGGAATCATCAGGTAAAACGACGGTCGCGCTGCATATGATCGCGGAAACCCAAAAGCTTGGAGGCGCGGCGGCGTTCATAGACGCGGAGCATGCGCTTGATCCGGTCTATGCGAAAAATCTGGGCGTAGATATTGACAACCTCTATGTTTCCCAGCCGAGCACAGGAGAAGAAGCGCTTGAAATTGCGGATATGCTCACGCGCAGCGGCGCAATTGACATTGTGGTCATCGACTCCGTAGCGGCATTGGTGCCCAAATCGGAAATTGAAGGCCTGATGGGGGATTCCTCTGTGGGCGTGCAGGCACGGCTGATGTCGCAGGCATTGCGTAAGCTTGCGGGTGCGATCAATAAAACGAACACGGTTGCCGTGTTTATCAACCAGCTGCGTGAGAAAATCGGCGTTATGTTTGGCTCGCCGGAAACGACCACCGGCGGAAAGGCGCTGAAGTTTTATGCGTCGGTGCGTCTTGATGTGCGCAGGATTGAGACCATCAAGGTCGGCGACCAGATGATCGGAAACCGCACACGCATTAAGGTTGTGAAAAACAAAGTCGCTCCGCCCTTTAAAAAGGCTGAATTTGAAATTTATTACGGAGAAGGCATCAGCGAGCCGTCCAGTATTCTGAATCTGGGCACGGAGCTTGGGGTGATCGCGAAATCCGGCGCATGGTTCTCCTACAATGGCGAGCATATCGGGCAGGGACGCGATAACGCGCGGCAATACCTGATGGCGAATCCTGAAGTGATGGAAGAAATCAAGCAACAAATTTTGAAGAAATATAATCTTGGGAAATATAAGGATATGCCGCCGGAGGAAGAAAAGACGGCGGAAGCTCTGGAAGAGAAATAAAAATCCATTCAGGTGGTGCAGTATTCTAGTCGGTACTGCCGATTCCGAAGACGGGCCTAAAAATCCGTTATAGGGCACATCGATGAAGTTTCTGGTGTTGGCTGCTGACGCCCCGTTGGGAGCTGATGCTGGGAGTTAAGAAAGAAGGGCGATCCATAAGGGCATATGGGCGTTGACCCAG
>CAZQDA010000017.1:0-36677 GCA_964592155.1 uncultured Christensenella sp. | reverse complement strand
CGCCCTTTTTCAAGCGTTGCCACGGCGTATGCAAAAGTCTTCCATGGACGGCAGAATATAGGTGCAACCGCCTTCTTTGAACATATGGATTTTCGTATCATATACCGCTTCCAAGGTGCTTTTTGTCATAATCTCTTCCGTTTTTCCGCAATCAAAAATCCTCCCGTTTTTCATCAGCACAATCGAGTCGCAATAGTTGTTCGCCAGATTCAGGTCATGAAGTACGCACAGGCACAAAAGTCCTCGGCTTACCACAAGCTCGCGTACCAGAGAAAGGATTCCCACCTGATGCTTGATATCCAGGCTGGAAACCGGCTCATCCAGCAGCAGGATGCCGGACTGCTGCGCGAGCGCCCGCGCGATGATCATGCGCTGCCACTCCCCTCCCGAAAGTCCAATCACTGAACGCTCCGCAAGATGCGCGATTCCTGTTTTGGCGATACATTCACGCGCCAGACGGATATCTGCGGCGCTGTCGCTCTCAAACGCTTTTTTATGAGGATTCCTGCCCATCAGCACAATTTCCAGCACTGTGAAATCATATTCCAGCGCATAGTTTTGCGGAACAAGCGCCATTTTTCGTGCAAGCGTCTTCCTGTCATATTGCCGGATATCCATTCCATCAAGGAGCACCGTGCCGCTTTCCGGCTTTAAGTAGCCCGAAACCGTGCGCAGCAGCGTTGTTTTGCCCGCGCCATTCGGCCCGATAATCCCCACAAATCCGGATTGCATATTGAGAGAAATATCGTGCAGGATCGGCGTTTCGTTGATCAAGCAGTTTAAATGTTTGAGTTCAATGCCCATATCAGATTCCTCCCTTTCTGCCCCGCCGCAGCAGGAAGATGAAGAACGGCACGCCCAGAATGGACGTTACGATGCCCACAGGAAGCTCCTGACCGGAAAGCGCCACGCGCGCAATGATGTCACACAGGAGCAGATACATTCCCCCGCCCACAAAGCAAAGCGGCAGCAGCTTTTTATGATCCGGCCCGCAAATCATGCGCAAAAGATGCGGCACCATCAGCCCCACAAAACCGATGATTCCGCTGATCGATACGGCGACTGCCGCCAGAAGAGAAGTGATGATCAGCATATTCCGCCTCGTTTTATGCGTATCCACACCCAGGCTTTGCGATACTTCATCCCCATTGAGCATGATATTAAGCGGTTTTGCATAGAACATCAGAATGGTCGAGCAGGCAAGGATCACCGGCAGGGCAATGTATATTTTTTCCCAGGACATATTGGCGAGCGATCCCATATTCCACATGATAACGCTTTCCATTTTATCGCGGTTTAAAAGCATAATGAGGTAAATCAGAGCCGAAAGCATCGCGCTCATGGCAAATCCGGAAAGCAGCAGGGAAAAGGTCGAAACCTTGCCGCGTATCTTTGAAATGCTGTACACCATAAAGATAGCCAGAAGCGCGCCCGCAAAGCTGCACACCGCAACGGTTCCCACGCCAAAAAATGAAGTGCCTGCCGCAAAGGTCATTGCGATGGTCGCGCCCAGTGCCGAGCCGGAAGAAACACCCAGCACAAACGGGTCTGCCATTGGGTTTTTAAAGACCCCCTGCAGGCAGCAGCCCGAAACCGCCAGCGCCGCGCCCACGAAAAACGCGCCAATCGCGCGGGGCAGACGGATATTCATAAAAATGTTATAGACCGTGGAGGACGCTGTTCCATCCAGTATTTTCCCAAATTCCGCGATGGAAAATCCGGAGCTCCCCACAAAAAAAGCGCACACAAAAGCGGCAATGCTGCCGGCAATGAGCGCAATGAAAATCATTTGGATTTTAGCAGGCCTTTTTTTCATCGACTCCTGCTCCTTGCTTTTATATTGATACTTACCGATTCAATATCTCGCTGATTTGCTCAATCGCCTGCGCGATGCGCGGTCCGGGACGCGTGAACACATCCGCATTCACTTCGTACACCCGTCCTTGTTTTACCGCACCAAGGTCCGCATAGCCCTGCGCCGTGCTGATATCGCCCGCGCTTCCCATGCTTGCGTCCACAAGAATGATATCCGGATTGCCCGCCACAAGGTCTTCCACCGGATATTCAATCCACTCGGCGGCCTGACCTTGCGTCACGCATTTGCCGCCCGCAAGCTCGATCATCGTATTCAAAAAGCTGCCCGGGCCGCTTGTCCAGTTGCCCGCGTCGCCATAGCTCATTGCATAATATACAGTTTTTTCCTGCGCGGGCTTGTTTTCCTGTGCTTTTTGCACCGCCGCGTCAATGTCCGCAATCACCTGCTCCGCTTCGGTTTGCGCGCCAAGTATTTCCCCCGTCAGTCTAATTGATTTTGGGATATCCTCAAAGGTGGTAGCTTCTACGCTGACAACCGTAAGACCCAGCTTTTTCATGCTGTCCACCGCTTCTTTTTGCAGTGTATTTCCCGCAAGCACTACATCCGGCTCAAGAGCCACAACCTTTTCCACATCCGGTCCGTTGAAGTCGCCCACGACTTCAAGGCTTTGCGTAATTTCAGGATAGTTGGAAAACGCATCCACGCCCACAAGCCGTTTCGCCGCGCCCAGCGCACACACAATTTCAGTGCCCGCAGGCGTTAAGGAAACAATCTTATCCGCCGCCAAAACCGTTATCTCTTCGCCGGACATATCCATAACCGTGATCCCACCGGCAGCGGACTGCTCCGCCGACTCCGTTTCCTGCGCGGACTCGGAAGCCGTTGCACTTTGCAGTGCATCCTGCGGCGAATCTGTGCTTTTCTGTGGCTCTGCCTGTGCGCACCCCGCAAACACTGCTGCACATAAAAAAGCGCATAATAATACTGCGATCAAATTTTTCTTCACGTAATCTTTCCTCTTTCTGTCATTTTTGCAAGAAAAAAAGCCTTTCCGGCTTCGTTAAAAAAGGCTTGCATACTCTTTTCCCTTCCCCGCCGAAGAAAAAACACTCTAAGCTTTCGGCAGGTCTTCCGGCTTGACTTCATCGCCTCCCGCACGCCTTCCCGGACCGTCAAAAATCCAGTGGCATATTGCGCGGGCGCTCCATCACACGGCAGCGGTGGGCTGCAGCGGCATACGCTTTCCCTATTGTCCGGTTACCCGGCACCAAAAACTCTATTGGCTTTTCTGTTTTATACTATATCATAGAAAAAGAAGCCATACAATGTACGAAACGCTTCTCCTTGATACTATTTTGTGTGAAATAATCCCAAACTCGCTATTGCATAATTATTCATTTCAATGTATAATTATGTAGAATCAACGAAAAAGGCAGGTAGAAACTATGATCAATGTCAGCGTACTTGGAGCGACGGGATATGTGGGGGCAGAGCTTTTGCGGCTGCTAAGCGCCCACCCTGAAATCAAGCTTCATAAAGCCGTATCCAAAAACTTCGCAGGGCAAAATTTGCAGGATGTGTATGCAAATTTCATTCCCAGAGAGCCGCTTGAATTGCAGGGTTCGGAGTCGCATTTTGATTCCTCTGATTTTATATTCCTGTGCCTGCCTCACGGTCAGTCCCTAAAGGACGCGCCGGGGCTGCTGAAAAACGGTCATAAGGTCATTGACC
Organism: uncultured Christensenella sp.; assembly: GCA_964592155.1. GTDB lineage: Bacteria > Bacillota > Clostridia > Christensenellales > Christensenellaceae > Christensenella. The sequence continues at coordinate 33,130 of CAZQDA010000017.1, read as the reverse complement.
TTTCGGGCGACTTCCGTTATGACGATACTGATCTTTATGAAATGTGGTATTCGCTGACGCACACGGCAAAGCAGGAAAATGAGCAGGCTGTATACGGGCTGCCTGAATTTTTCAAAGAGAGCATTGCCAAAGCGGATTTCGCCTCTAATCCCGGCTGCTATACCACCACAAGTATTCTTGCGCTTGCCCCTCTTTTGAAAGAAGGGCTTTTGAGTGAAAAAGGCATTGTCATCGACGCAAAATCCGGCGTGACCGGCGCGGGCCGCAAGGAAAAACTCGATTATTCCTATTGCGAAACGGACGGAAATTTCAAGGCGTATTCTGTGGTAAACCACCGGCATACTTCTGAAATCGAGGAACAGCTTACGAAAATTTCGGGCAGGGATGTCTGCCTGCTGTTTACTCCGCACCTGCTGCCCGTAAAGCGCGGTATTCTGGCCACCATCTATGCCGACCTTGCGGACGGCGCAAGCGCGCTTTCCATCAGCAAGGCATATGAGAAATACTATGCGCACACTCCATTTACGCACGTTTTGCCGCACGGCACGCTGCCGGAGCTGAAATTTGTAGTCGGCTCCAACAACTGCATGATCGGCTTTGAGATTTCTGAAAGAACTGGAAAAATCGTCATTGTCTCCTGCACGGATAACCTCATCAAGGGCGCGGCAGGGCAGGCCATCCAGAACTTCAACATCATGAACGGTTTTGAGGAAACGCTGGGGCTGCCGCAGGTCGCGTGGTATCTCTAAATTTTGTATCGATCAAAGAAAGGTAATCGCCATGGAACAAAATAAAATGGAACAATATTTGAACCGCGCCCATATGCTGATCGAGGCGCTCCCCTACATCCAGCGCCTGTTTGGAAAAACAATTGTCATCAAGTATGGCGGCGCGGCAATGACGAATGAAGATCTCACCCAGAAAATACTGGAGGATGTGACTCTTTTAAAATTTGTAGGGATGAATCCCATTCTGGTGCACGGCGGCGGCCCTGACATCAACAGCATGCTCGGCGCGCTTGACATCAAGCCGAAATTTGTGGACGGCCTGCGTGTGACGGACGACGCGACCATGGAGGTCGTGCAGATGGTGCTGACAGGGAAAATCAACAAAGAGATCGTCGCCAAATTAAACGGTATGGGCGCTTCGGCAATCGGGCTGTGCGGCATTGACGGAAACATTATCAAAGCTGTGAAGGCTCCGCCCAAAAACGGCGTGGACCTCGGTAACGTCGGCCAGATCGTATCCATCAACACCGATCTTCTCAATACACTTTGCCACGACCAGTACATCCCTGTGATTGCGCCCGTGGGCACGGGTGGTCACGGCGAAAGTTACAACATCAACGCCGACACGGTCGCAGGCGCGATTGCGACGGCGCTGCAGGCGGAAAAGCTGATGTTCCTGACGGATACGGACGGCATCAGAACACAGGAAGACGACCCTGAATCCCTCTTGTATGTGGCATCAAAAACAGATATACTAAATATGATTGACGAGGGAAAGATCACAGGAGGCATGCTGCCCAAAGTGCAAAGCTGCCTGACTGCAATTGAAAAGGGCGTGAAGCGCACCCATATTCTCAATGGAACGATTCCCCATCCGATCATTCTGGAAATCTTTACGGATTCCGGTATCGGCACGATGGTAACAGGATAATCATACAGGAGACAAGATGACCTACGACGAACTGAAACAACTCGACGCAAGCTATTATATGGAAGTATTCGGCACCCGTCTGCCCGCTGTTTTCACAGGCGGAAACGGCGCGCGCCTTCTAGATGAGCAGGGACGGGAATATATTGATTTTCTCGCGGGGATCGCCGTGAATGCGCTTGGCTATTCGGACGACGGCTTCAAATCCGCTTTAAAAACGCAGATTGATTCCTTGATTCACACCTGCAATTATTTCTATAACGAACCGCAGGCCCTTCTTTCTCAGGCTTTGTGCGAAAAAACAGGCTTTGACCGCGTGTTTTTCGGCAACAGCGGCGCAGAGGCAAATGAATGCGCAATCAAGCTCGCCAAAAAATATGCCTTTGAAAAAGGAAAAGGGACCGCAAAATTCGTATGCCTGAGAAACAGCTTTCACGGACGCACGCTGGCAACACTGTCCGCAACCGGACAGGAAAAATTCCACGGCCCGTTCCTGCCGATGGTGTATGAATTCACGACCATCGACGCAAACGATAGTAAGGCGGCAAAAGCCGCAATCACGCCGGACGTGTGCGGGGTAATTCTGGAAGTGATTCAGGGGGAAAGCGGCGTCTTTCCTTTGGAAAAAGAATTTTTGCAGCTGGTTCGCAGGCTGTGCGACGAGACGGACGCGCTGCTGATCATCGACGAGGTGCAAACAGGCATGGGGCGCACGGGCACGCTGCTCGCGCAGGAACAGTTTGACATAAAGGCCGACATCACCACCCTTGCCAAAGCGCTGGGAAACGGCGTGCCCATCGGCGCGTGTCTGGCAATGCAAAAGGCCGCCGGTGCTTTTCACGCGGGCGACCATGGCTCCACCTTTGGAGGAAACCCGCTTGCCTGCGCCGCGGGGCTTTACGTAACGCAAAAAATTGACGATACGATGCTGGCTCACATCAGCGAAACGGGCGATTATTTTCGCACAAAGCTCCTTAAGCTAAAGGAACGTTTCCCGGATGTGATCGAAGAGGTGCGCGGTATGGGGCTGATGCTAGGGACGCAGCTTTCCGGTCAATATGACGCGCATGCGGTTGCTTTAGAGCTTCTTCAGAAGGGAATTGTGATCGGCACCGCGGGCTCAAATACCCTGCGCTTTGTTCCTCCATTTGTTCTCACAAAAGGGGAAATTGATCATTTGATGGACGCGCTGGAAAACCTATTTTCATAAAACGCAAGAGCAGACAATCTTGTCTGCTCTTTTATAAAAATTCAAATTCATAGTTTGGGGGACGAAACATGCCAAAAATTACAGACATTCAAAAAATACTCGTCATCGGCTCAGGCCCGATCATCATCGGACAGGCCGCGGAGTTTGACTACAGCGGCACACAGGCGTGCAAGGCGTTAAAGGAAGAGGGCTTTGAGGTTGTGCTCATCAACTCAAATCCCGCGACCATCATGACCGATGTGGATATGGCGGACAAGGTTTATATCGAGCCGATTACGCTTGACACTGTCATCAAAATACTGAAAAAGGAAAAACCGCAGGGCATTATCGCCACGCTGGGCGGTCAGACCGGCCTTAACATGGCAATCGAGCTTGATAACTGCGGCATTCTCCCCAAACTCGGCATACGCCTGCTGGGTACACAGCTCGATTCCATCAAGCTTGCGGAAGACCGCGAATTATTCAAAGACCTGATGGTGCGCAACGGCCAGAAAACCACGCATTCCACCATCGTTACCTCCCTTGAGGAGGCCGAGGCCTTTTCGCACGAGTGCGCGTTTCCGCTGATCGTGCGCCCCGCCTATACGCTCGGAGGCACAGGCGGCGGCGTTGCGCACAATATGGAAGAGCTGATGGACATCACCGCGCGCGGGCTCAAGATGAGCATCATCCATCAGGTGCTGCTCGAGCAGAGCGTCGCGGGTTGGAAAGAAATTGAATACGAGGTCATCCGCGACCATGCGGACAACTGCATTATCGTCTGTAATATGGAAAACATCGACCCTGTGGGCGTTCACACGGGCGACAGCATCGTCGTCGCCCCCTCGCAAACCCTGACGGACAGGGAATACCAGATGCTGCGCACCTCCGCGCTGCGGATCATCCGCGCTCTTGATATCAAGGGCGGCTGCAACATCCAGTATGCGCTCGACCCCAATTCCTACGATTATGTGGTCATCGAGGTAAACCCGCGCGTGTCACGCTCCTCCGCGCTGGCCTCCAAGGCGACAGGCTACCCCATTGCGCGCGTTGCCGCGAAGATTGCGGTGGGCTATAATCTCGATGAAATCAAAAATTCCGTCACGGGCAAAACCTACGCCTGCTTTGAGCCGGCGCTCGATTATGTGGTGACCAAAGTGCCGCGCTGGCCGTTTGACAAATTCACAGGCGCGGACAGGGCGCTCGGAACCCAGATGAAAGCAACCGGCGAGGTTATGGCCATCGGGCGCAACATCGAGGAATCGCTTTTGAAAGCCATTGACTGTCTGGATGTAAAGCTCAATTACAATCTTGGCATGAAAAACATCGACAACTGGACACTGAACGAACTTGAGGAGTCTCTGCGCAATCCGGACGACGAGCGCATTTTCGTGCTTTCCAAAGCGCTTGAGCGCGGCTATACGGTAGAAAGAATTCATGAGATCACCATGATCGATACGTTTTTTATCAACAAGTTGAAAAACATCGTGGACCTTTCCAAACGCCTGCGGAGCTATACCATTGAGGATCTTCCGGAGTGGGTGCTGCGCGAATGCAAAAAGGTGGGCTTTGGCGACGGATATATCGCAGACTGCATCGGCGCGCACGAATCTCAGATCACCTATATGCGCAATGCGCTGGGAATCAGACCGTCCTTTAAAAAGGTGGACACCTGCGCGGGCGAATTCAAGGCTGTCACCCCCTACTATTACTCCACCTACGACAATGAGGACGAGGTGGAGCTTTCGGACAGGAAAAAGGTGATCGTGCTTGGTTCCGGCCCCATCCGGATCGGTCAGGGCATTGAATTTGACTATTGCTCGGTGCATTCGGTCAACACCCTAAAGGAGCTGGGATATGAGTCCATCATCATCAACTCCAATCCTGAAACAGTGTCCACCGATTTTGACACGTCGGACAAGCTTTATTTTGAGCCGCTGACCAAGGAATGTGTGCTCGATATCATTGACAAGGAAAAGCCGGAGGGCGTGATCGTCCAGTTTGGCGGACAGACCGCGATCAATCTGGCGCAGCCTATTTACAACAACGGAAAAACCATCCTTGGCACCAGCGTGGAGGACATTGACCGCGCGGAGGACAGGGATAAATTCCTGCATGTGCTGCAGGAGCTTGGCATTCCCCTGCCCAAGGGAGACACCACCTTCTCGCTCGAGCATGCCCTTGAAGCGGCGGCGGACATTGGATATCCAGTGCTGGTGCGCCCCTCCTATGTGCTGGGCGGACGCGGCATGGAGGTTGTCTATAACGACGCGGAACTCACCGAATATATGACAATGGCTGCCGAAGTCTCGCCGGATAAGCCCGTTTTGATCGACAAATATGTCGTGGGCAAAGAGATCGAGCTGGATGCGGTGTCCGACGGGCAGGACGTCCTCGTGGTCGGCATCATGGAGCATTTGGAACGTGCGGGCGTGCATTCAGGCGACAGCTTTGCCGTCTATCCCACGCAGTCCATTTCCAAAGAAGCCAAACGAAAAGTCGCGGAATACGGCATCGCGCTCGGGCGCGCGCTTCGTATCAAAGGGCTTTATAACATCCAGTTTGTCATGGACGAGCGCGAAAACGTCTATGTCATCGAGGTCAACCCGCGTGCAAGCCGCACGGTTCCCGTGCTTTCCAAAGTGACGGGGATTAAGATGGTTGCTCTTGCGACGCGCGTGATGCTGGGCGAGACGCTCAAAGAAATGGGTTACGAAACCGGTGTGCACAAGGAATCCAAACTGGTCACGGTCAAGGCTCCTGTGTTCTCCTTTGCAAAGCTTGCCACGGTAGACACCTTCTTAGGACCCGAAATGAAATCCACGGGCGAGGTCATGGGCACTGACCGCACGTTTATCAAGGCGCTCAAAAAAGCGTTCCTTGCATCAGGCAGCAGCATTCCCGCTAAGGAAGGAAAAATCCTCATCAGCGTCGCCAACCGCGACAAGGAAGAAGCGCTTGGCATTGCAAAGCAGATGAAAGAATGCGGCTTTGAGCTGTGCGCAACGCCAGGTACGCACGCCTACTTCAAGGAAAAGAAATTCGACGTGGAACTTGTTCCAAACGAAATCGTTCTGGATCGCATTAAGACCGGCGATTTTGTACTGATCGTCAATACTCCCACGCGCGGCAAACAAAAGACGCGCAGCGGGTTCCACCTGCGCCGCACGGCGGTTGGGTTTAATGTGCCGTGCATCACTTCCATGGATACGGTGAATTCCATGCTGAAAGTGTTGCAGTCCGAGGATAATCTGAGCATTATTCCCTTAAATGAGTATAAGTAAGGAGGGAATGGCAATATGATGGATCAAATTACGCTTGTCAAAGCAACTGACAACGACGCGCAGGAAATACTCGCCATCACAAAGCTTGCGTTTGACCTTTACGCAAAGGAAATCCGCAAGCGTGAGAGCGTCGCCGCGCTTTATGAGACAATAGACGACGTGCTTTCGGATATCCGCAACAAAAATGTAGTAGTCGCGCGCATCGACGGCGAAATGGTGGGCAGCGTCCGTTTTGAAATCCTTTCGGATGGAATCGCCTATTTAAGCCGTTTCTCCATCGATCCGGAGGCACAAAACCTTGGCATCGGCGGACTGCTTTTAGAAAAGGTGCGCATTGAATGCCTTGCCATGGGCGTGCGCGCCATCGCCCTGCACACAGCCTCCAAAATGCGCTCCACTGTCGCATTTTACCTAAAAAACGGATACTACATCCATTCCATCTCAAGGGACAGCGACTATATCCGCGCCCTGATGGTCAACGAAATTTGCGAAATGGATGAGCTTTTTGATTACGAATCTGTGTGCGCCCAAGCAAAACATTGAATTTGGCGTTAGAATCTGATATTCTTTGGGTATCAATAATCAACACTGTTTGATTTTTCCAAAAAAGATGAAAAACGGAGGAATTATTTATGATTTCATTACTCATGGGTCTTGCGGCGCTTGCCTGCAATATTTTGTCCCTTTTCCCGCAGATCAATGTGCCTTATCTATCACTGATCGGTTTTGTGCTCGCGATTGTCGCAGTCGCAACCGGAAGCAAGATTATCAAGGTCGACCCCACCGATAAAAACGCGCGTGCCGGCAAGGCAATCGGTACGATTTGTATCGTGATCGCGGTTCTGTCGGTGCTCTTCTGGCTGGTTCTGCTCCCGCTGGGATGCCTCGGATGCGCTGCTGCATTGGCAGGTTAATTCTCTAAAATTGGAAAAGACGGCTTTCATGAAAGTCGTCTTTTTGATTGATCGATGCTGATGCAGCCATTTCACTTGATACAGGTTATGAAAAAACTTACCATCTGTCACACAAACTCAACGATCACGATCTCGTTTCCGTCAAGATCATGTAAGCGAACCTCGTAAGTTCCCCAATCGTGTCGAACGGCTTGAGGCAGCGCAAGCCCTTTTTCCTTCAGGCATTGTATTGTTAAATCAAGATTTTCCGTCTGAAACACAAACGATTGATATCCAGTCGGCTGTACGTTAAATTTTTTGCAATCCCATATGCAAAGAGTGGGCGCGCTTTCAATAAAGCCCAGATAAACCCCATTTGATTCGTCGACATCAGTTTTAAGAAATGGTATTTCCAATATTTGCCTATAAAACTCAATCAGTTCTTTCGCTTGCTCAGAAAAAATATTTGTGCAGCAGTATCCTGTTATCATCTTCCCACCATCCAATCATCTTCTTCTATTCGCCTGATCCGTCAAATGCGGACACATTCCAGTTTCCTAATTCTAATATTTTCAGCGTGTACCTGTCAAATATAACCGCATATCATGCTAGCAATTCTTACAAAGCATTCTTCAAATAGAGCGCCGTCCATCCCACAGACTGTTTCTCCTATGCCCGGCGTCCCTTTGCGGTTATTTAAATTGCTGTGACCATCCGGACTCTATTTTTATTATACTGTAGAATCGTCCGGGTTGCGCATCAGATTGATAACGCATCATCATGCCTCGCAACAAATATTTATTGATAAACAATAAATATTTGTTGACATGAGATAAAACACGCGTTATACTTTCCATGATGGAAGATTGATCAAAAGATTCAGGAGGCTTTTATGAAAAACGGACCGATCATTGCAAAAATATTGAATATTACAATCATTGCGTGCATGGCGGTGATCATTTTTCTTTTTGCAGTATTGCCCTTCATACCGCTGTCTGTCACAAGCTATTTTATCTATCTCGTGCCAAGCCTGATATTTTTTTATACGGGAGGCGCGCTTGCGTATTGGTTTCTCGTCGGTTTGCGCAGGCTGATTCTCAGCGTATGCGACGGCAATCCGTTCATCAGGCGCAACGTGAAAATTTTAAAAAACCTGTCTTTGGCGCTTTTTTTGCTGATGCTGGACTTCATTTTCATTACCTGCTTCGTGCCCTCCATTTCCAAGCTTCTGTGCATCGGCCTGCTGCTTTTGGGCGTGCTGTGCGCGCAAGTGCTTGCGCATCTCATTGAGCGCGCGGCGGAGTATCGCGAAGAAATCGACCTGACGGTATGAGGTGACGCAATGGCAATTATTGTAAACCTCGATGTGATGATGGCAAAGCGGAAAATCAGCTTAAACGAGCTTGCGGCGGCTGTGGATATTTCTCTGGCGAATCTATCGATTTTGAAAAACAACAAGTGCAAAGCAATCCGTTTTTCAACGTTGAACGCACTGTGCAAAGCGCTCGAATGCCAGCCCGCCGATCTGCTGGAATATGTCACGGAGGAAGAATAATAGGGCTTTCCTATCTGGTCAAAATCATATACTCATAACCTACAAATAAACGGAGGTTTCTTTTCTCATGAATACAACTGAATTATCCTTTGGAGTGCGAACCCCGCGCCTCGCTGTTTCCGGCGCGATACTCGCAATTCTGTTTTGTGTACTCTTATTTGACAATGTTTTTAAGCTTGTTCCACTGGGCATAAACGCCCCGCTCTGCGTGGCTGCGTTTTATTTGCTGCTGTGCTTCACGTTGGGAAAACAGTTCACGGCAAAAATCAGGCGTTTTCCGTTGCACCTTATCTTTTCCGCGCTGCTGAGCGTTACATTTGTGCTGTATAACAACATGATCCTGCTCACCATAAGCGCAATCCTCATCATTCTTTTGCTTGGGGAGCAGATTATGCTGTGCACAGATCACGCGCTTTATTCCCCTGATTCGCCGGCATTTATCGGTGATTCCCTTACCCTGTGGTTCGGATTCTCGTTTGGCGGCGTAAAAGGCGCGCTTGCGCAGTACAAAGATGACGGAAACGGAAAAAAGCGTCCTGCGGGGATTGTTCTTGGCATTGTGGCAGCGGCTCTGATTCTTTTGATTGTGTTGCCTCTGCTGCTTTCCGCGGACGAGGCGTTTGCACAAATCCTTTCCCATCTGTTCGGAACCATCGACTGGCTCAACCTCATGGGAAGAATTTTTGCGGGTATCTCAATCTTTCTGCTGGCATCCGGCCTTTTCTGGCGGCTTGGCGTAAAGCCCTGCCCAAAACCACAGCCGGCTGCGCCTAAAAATCCCCGCGCATTAAGCGGCGCGGTCGTATTGATCCCGCTGTGCGCTCTCGCCGTTGTTCTGATCAGCTTTTGCGCGGTTCAGTTCTTATATCTCTTTTCAGGGAATGTGCCGGACGGACTCACCTATTCCGCGTATGCGCGCGCCGGATTTTGGCAGCTGCTCGCGGCAACCGTCATCGTGATGCTTTTTATTCTTCTTATCCAAAAATTCACCACGCTCAAAACCGCAGCCCTGCGGAATGCGCGGCGCATCCTGATCGCAATTCTGCTTGTCTGCACGATTGTGCTTCTAATCTCTTCTTTCCTGCGTATGGTGCTGTATGAACAAAATTTCGGTTTTTCTGAGCTGCGCCTCTTTACCCAATTTTTTATGGCGGCGCTCCTGATTCTGCTGATTGTGAGTATTCTCCGCCTGTGGGTGGCAAAAATCAACCTGAAAAAATGCGCACTATTTGGCTTTCTTGCCTGTTATACTGTGCTTGCCTTTTGGAATGTGGATGGATTCATCGCAAAACAAAACATTCAAAATCAGGGGCAAAGCGCGGATGTTTCTTATCTGACCCATCTTTCTGTGGACGCTTTGCCTTACTATATCGATTTGCTCGACCCGTCCGACTACGATACTGCTGTGGAGTCTTCGGAAGGGATTCACTACACTCCCGCTGTTTTTCTGGGCGGGGATACAATGCTCGTATTCAAAGATTATCAATCCATGCGCGAGGCGCAGCGCCTTGCACGCATGCTGTATTCTCTGGAACAGTCGGACGACTGGAGATATTATAATCTCGGACGCAGTGAGGCGCGAAACCTTTTGGAAGAGCACGAAGCCCTCACAAAAAACATCGGCAAGATCGAGGCGACTTTTATGGGAGCGCAAACCCGCTAAAAGCTGCCCGTCATGCATAGCGTATGGAAAATTCGTTTGAACGCCATACGGAAAGAGCGCGCCTATGGGAAATGCGCCAGCCGGTAACCATTCATACTACGTTACCGCGGCTTTCCCAAAAGCGCGCTCTTTTTCCTGCAAAAAATCACAGGTTAAATGCGATTTCGATTTCCTTGACCTCTTCTTCGCTGATTTGCTTCATTTCCGCGCCCATCTGCTTGGCGGCGACAATCGCTTTTGCGGAATACTCCATGACCTCCATGCGGTCAAAGGCGTTGAGAGTATCTTTCCCTACTGTGATCACATAGTCGTTTTCAATGATCATCACGGGATATTTGATGGACATGGCCTTAGCCACGGTTTCCGGCTCGCGCGTGTTTGCGCCATAGGGCATACGCTGTACATCCTTGAGCATCATATAGCTTTCCGGAATGAGCCGCGCGTTGAATTCCGCGCCTGTGACGGCAAATGCCATGCTGCTTGGCGGCTGCGCTACCATAACCGCCTTGATATCCGGATTCTGTTCATAAATCGCCTGATGCATTTTCGTTGCATAAGATGGATTTTTTCCGCGCTCCCTGCGCCCGTATTTGATTGTAACCATATCCTCAGGTCTCAAATGCAGCCGATCCTCTCCGTGCGGCGTGATGATAAACGAATGGTCTGATATTTTACGCGAATACGAGCCTTGCATAGAGGTAAACACCTGCTGCCTATAAGCGCGGTGCACAAAACGGCACAGCTCTTCGCGGTAAAGCCGCTCTTCCGAAGAATACGGCTCCGGCCCAAATTCTTCGAGCTTTTTTCCGGTGCGCACCATATAAGCATCCAGTACTTCGCGCGAAAGCGTGCGCGGCGCGCCCAACGGCACGGAGGCAATTTCGATCCGCGCGCAAAAATCCAACATTTCAAACTTCATGAACGCTTCTTTTAAATTGTTTGCGCCCACGATGACGCCGTGGCTCACCATCATTGCAATATCCGCGCCGCTGCCAAACCGGTCCGCAATCATGCCCACAAGCTTATCGGAACCCGGCAGGGCATAGCCCACTGTCTGTATGTTGTTGCACAGCGCGTCAATGTTGGCGATCATCTCTGTCTGCGGCTTTTTTGCAAGCGCGGAATACGCCACCAGCGCAGGCGGATGCGCGTGCAGGATGGCCTTGATATCGGGTCTCGTCTCATAAATCTTGCGGTGGACGGGCAGCTCCACAGACGCCCTGTGGATTCCGATTGCCGTACCGTCCGGCTTCACCTGCACAATATCCCGTGGCGAAAGTGTCCCCTTGTCGATTCCGCCGGGCGTAATCCAGATGTCCCCCGCCGCATCCATCACGGACAGGTTGCCGCCTGAGGTGGTGGTCATGCCGAACGAATAGACGCGGTCAATCATCGCGCACAGTTGCTCCGCCGGATGCATTACTTCAAAATTCATGTTATTTCCTCCCTTGCAAAACCCTTTTTTGATCTGTCAATCGCGCGCATCCTTTTGCCATCGTTAGTTACAGCCGGAGGCGCGTAATAGAAATGTTATTTTTTGTATGTTTTTCGATATTTTTTGTTATTTTTTATGCACCATGTTATTTTATCGCTTTTTTGCTTCAGTTACAATGCTTTGTAAAACTTTTTCTGAATTATGGGCTTTTTTTTGATTTTTTGTGCGCAGGTGTTTATAATAAAGAACGGATTATGATTCCGTTTGGAAAGGAAATGAATCGATGACTGATTTTCAGGATATCCCCTTAAAGCTTCAATCTCTGGTATTGTTTCGCAGTATCCTCAAGGACGATGTAATCAAAAAGCTGGCGGCGCTCTGCGCGTCTTTGCAAAAGCCCGACACCACAAAAAGCGTGGGGCTCTATGCAGAGTTCGCCGCGGCATTATTTGCGCACGGGATGGATCTTGGCGATTACGTTCTGGATTACGCACTGGCGGACGAAAATTTATACATGCTGAAAAAGGCGCAAAACGAGAGCATTCCTGCGCCGCTTGAGCAATGCCTTCATCATGAGCTTTTGATTTTGCAGCAGCTTGCTCTTCTTGGCAGCGCAGAATTTAAGCGGCTGATCCCCTATGCGGGTTTCCTGCCTGACTGGACCAACACAGCATCTGATTTCGGCTCTGTTTACCATGAACGCATTGGCATGATCAGACAACACGGCTATGGCATTTTTGCCAAGCACCACATGTTCACCGTCACGGAAGGCAAAATCGTGCCTGTAAAATTTCCGGATAAGACGCGCCTATCGGAGCTTTACGGCTATGGCCTTGAGCGCAAATGCGTGATTGACAACACGCTCGCGCTGCTGGATTCCAAACCCGCGGCAAACGTCCTTTTGTATGGCGACAGCGGCACAGGCAAATCCTCCACGGTGAAGGCGGTGGCGGGCGAATTTGCTTCGCGCGGTCTGCGCCTCATCGAGATCAAAAAAAAGCAGCTGCGGGAGATTCCGTCGCTGATTGAAAATTTAGGAAAAAATCCCCTGAAGTTTATTTTGTTTATCGACGATCTTTCCTTTACCAAAGACGACGACGATTTTGCCGCGCTGAAAGCTATTTTAGAGGGTTCTGTTTCCGCGCGCACAAGCAATCTTGCGGTTTATGCCACCAGCAACCGGCGGCATTTGGTGCGCGAGACCTTTTCTGACCGCGAGGGCGACGAGGTTCACGCAAACGATACGCTGCAGCAGCTCGTCTCGCTTTCCGACCGGTTTGGACTCACCATCACCTTTTCACGGCCTGATAAAACGCAATACCTTGCCATTGTTTCCCGCCTTTCCGGGCTTTATGGCATCAACGTACCGCAGGAAGAGCTTTTCGCGCAGGCGGAAATATACGCGCTCGAGCGCGGCGGACGGTCTCCGCGCGTTGCCAAGCAGTTTTTGGAGCAGGTGCAATCCATCGGAATATAACAGCAGTAAAAAAGCAGTCCACGGGCTGCTTTTTTATTACTGCTTTTCCCTCACCCCCGCAAGGTCAAAGGGCGGGATAAAGCTTTCGTCTGCCGCTTCTCCCTCCTGAATAAATCCATTTTCCACGCCGAGCAAAAGCGCGTAATCCACAAGCGCTTCATATTCCTCCTGCGTCACTTTCCTTTGCAGTTCCTCCGGAAGCCGCTCCGGATTCACAGGGGTATATTGACTCATCAGGCTCAAATGAACCTTTTGCGCATAGGCTTCGTGCAGGTATCGAACCACCGCTTTGGAATCCTCCGTCTGTCCTGGCAGCAGCAGATGGCGCACAATTACACCCCTTTGCATCATGCCCTTTTCATCGAACCTTGCCTCGCCCGTCTGCCGCACCATTTCCGCAAGCGCGGGCTTTGCCATGCGCGGATAATCCGCCGCGTGCGAATACCGTTGCGCAAGCTCACGATCCATGTATTTAAAATCCGTCAGGTAGATATCAACCGTTCCGTCCAGCAGGCGCAGCGCAAAAGCCGACTCATAGCCGCTGCAATTATAGACAATGGGAAGCGTAAGCCCCTGCTTCTTTGCCATATGCAACGCTTCCAGAATTTGCGGCGCATAATGCGTGGGCGTCACGAGATTGATATTCTCCGCGCCCTGCTCCGCAAGCTCCAGAAAAATTTCAGCGAGCCTGCGGGTTGTGATTTCCGCGCCCGCCTGTCCTGTGCTGATTTGCGCATTCTGGCAATAGACGCAATGCAGCGGACAGTGGGAAAAGAACACCGTGCCTGATCCGTTTTCACCGGAAATACACGGCTCTTCCCAAAAATGCAGCGCTGCGCGCGCAATGCGCACTTCCGCTCCTGCGCCGCAGATTCCCTTTTCTCCTGCCGCCCTGTTTGCCCCGCACGCGCGTGGACACAGGCGGCAATATTTTAACAATGGTTCCATAGATGTATTATACCATGTTTCATTCCGAAATCTGAACTCGTTATGCAATTCCCGTAAGCCGACGGCCTGATAAAAAAGACACGGCAATCTATCCTGCGCCGCTTCTTGTACAATCCCAAAAAATGGCGTAAAATAGACAAAAAGGGATAAGGGGGAAACCAATATGGCTTTTCAAAGGCAGGAATTAACCTTTCCATCATCCGATCAAAAGATCAAGGTATTTGCGCGCGTCTGGGAGGACGACGCAGTGACGCCAAAGTTTGTATTGCAAATTTGCCATGGCATGTGCGAATATATTGACCGCTATGAGGAATTTGCAGAATTTCTCTGCGCGCGCGGCGCAGTCGTGTGCGGCAACGACCACCTCGGCCACGGCAACACCAAACAGATCAATGAAAATTCCTATTATGGATATTTTGCAGACAGGGCGGGCGAGAAGCTTGTCGTGCAGGATGCGCACGCTTTCACCCTGCTGATGAAGCAGCAATATCCTGAGCTGCCGCTCGTACTCATGGGGCACAGCATGGGCAGTATGCTTGCGCGCAGCTATATGACCCAATACAGCGAGCCTGTATGCGCCATTTTTATGGGAACCTCCGGCTCAAACAACCTGACCGGACTCATCCGCTTTCTTGCAAACGTGGGTATGCTGTTTGGCCGCGCGAAAAAACCGGCGGCATTTCTTTCGCATCTCGCTTTTTCCAAGTATAATGACCGCTATGAGGACGTGCAAACCAAAAACGACTGGATCACGAGGGATCGTGAGCGCGTCACCAGCTACAACGCCGATCCGCAGTGTACCTTTCTTTTCACAGATCGCGCGGCCTATGATTTCGCCAATCTGGTGGACGAGGTTTCCGGTATGCAGTGGGCGGAAAAAATGCCCAAAGAAAAACCGTATCTTCTTCTTTCCGGCAGCATGGACCCCGTTGGAAATTACACAGAGGGTGTCAAAGAAGTTTACGGCTGGATGCAGCAGGCGCACCTTACGGTAGAGCTTAACCTCTATAACGGCGCGCGCCACGAGCTATTGAACGAAACAAACAGGCAGGAGGTTTTTTCAGACCTTCTTGACTGGATCATGGAAAAGCTCGGGCTCTCATGATTGATCAGGACGTTTGCGCCAGTTCTGGAACTTTTGATTGATGAGCGCAAGATAGCCGCTTTTCAAAAACGGCAAAAAGTTCCACAACCAGTTGAAAAATCCGTAACTTGAAAAGGGGTAAATATACCTCTTTTCTTTTTGTACGCCCCGCAGCACTGCGCGCGCCACCTGTTCCGGCGTTTGCGCGGGAAATGGAACCGGCGTGGCGTTTGCGGCCTGCTTAAAAAAATTTGTTTTGGTCGCCACAGGATACACCGTACACAGCGCCACATTCGCAGGCTTTTCAAATTCATATGCGTGAACAAAGCCATCCACCGCGTATTTTGTGGCGGAATAAAGCGCAAAGCCGGGCAGCGCAACTTTGGCAAGCGCGGAATCCGTTACAACATAATGAAACCGTTTATCCGGCTGCAGCTCAAGCAGCTTTTGCAGCGTATAGACCGGCGCAAAAGCATTGGTAGCAAAAATGGACTGCAGTTTTGCCCAGTCCGCCCCGCCGACCGTTCCATAATAGGCAAAGCCGGCGTTTGCAAAGAATACGTCGATTTCTCCAAACAAATCCATGCAGGCGCGAAGCATTGCGTCAATGTCCTCCGGTTTTGACATATCATAGGAAAGCGCCGTCACATTTTCAAGCCCCAGCGCGTCAATTGCATCCGTGTGCCGCGCAACGCCGATGATACGCGTGCCGGATATCTGCGCAAGATGCTTGAGTAGCGTAAGCCCGATCCCTGACGATGCTCCTGTAATCACTATTTTTTTATGTTCAAATGTCATGAGACTATCCTTCTTTCATAAAAAACGTTCGATCTCCACGTTGTTTTCACTCAGGCGCAGCAAAAACTCCTCTCGATAGACAATGTTTGCGCTGAATTTATATTTTTTGATCGTCGTCTCCATGAAAAAAGAGCTTTTTGTGACGACAACACGTTTGATATCTTTATAATAAACCTGTTTTTTGACACCAAACATTGAGGTCGTAATGATGTATTCGTCAAACACTTTGATGCGCCATACCAGCGCAAGAAGCAGCACAGGCAAGCCGAACACGGCAAGCACGCACAGCAAAATAATTTTGATTGCGTCCATGCTCTGCCAGATGAGGGCGAGCAGAAGCACACAGGCAAAAAGCGAAAAAAAGACTATGGCAAGCCACAAAAAAATGCGCGGATACCGCACGATAAAATCCTTGTGCGGATCAATCACCCGCACAAGGTCATGTTTATTTGCATAGATGACAAAATGAACTGCGATCGCAACCAGTACGATCATCAAAATCCCCTGAAAAATCTGCGTCACTGCGCCAGTTCACCCGTTTCTTTTTTGCGGGAGATGAGTTTGGGAATCACGAGCGCCAGCACAAACGTGGCGATCACAAGCGCCCACCCGCCGATAAAGAGATATTGATGCTCATATCCGCCGTAGGGAGTCATGATGTTCGCGATGAGGAAATTCACCGAAAGCACCAGAAACACAATCGGGCAGACATATTTGAGCAAAACATTCCACCATTTTCCAATCTTGATGTTTGTGGTCTCATTGATAAACCCGCGCAGCTTTTCGATGCCGAATATCCACGCTACGGCAATCGTTTCAAAAATGCCCATCAGAAGCAGGTTAAACTCATTGACAAAGTGGTCGATGATATCAAGCCAATACATGCCCGCGTTGGTGGCAAACAGCAGGGCAAGAATAAAACACGCGGCGCAGGTGCCGTAGAGCGCTTTGCGCGGTTTTAATTTAAACTTATCAGACACCGCCGTGGACACCGCCTGCACGATTGCAAACAACGAATCGATGGCGAGCGCAAACAGCATGATGAAAAACATCAGCGAAAAAATAACGCCGACCACCTGCCCGCCGGGGAACACGGAAAGCGCCTGCGGATAGGTGACGAACGCAAGCATTACCCCTTGATAATTCATATCCGCAATGGGCGTACCGCTCTGGAAGGACAGATACCCCAGCGTTGAGAACACCACAAAACCGGCAAGCAGACTGATTCCCATATCCGAAAGGCCGATCACAATGCTGTCCTTGGGAATGTCGCTGTCCTTGGAAAGAAAGCTGCCGTAGGTAATCATCAGCGCGAACAGGATGCTCATGCTGTAGGCCACCTGTCCGAATGCCGCGCCCCACACGCTGAAATTGGTAAGCGCCGACCAATCCGGCGTAATATAATATTTGATTCCGTCAATCGCGCCCGGCATGCTGACTGCCTGTATGCACATGATAATCAGGATAACTACAGGAATAATGACGATCCATTTGACAATCTTCGCCATTTTTTCCACACCGCGACGCATGGCGACAATGACGATAATCCATGTGATCAGAAGACCGATCAGCACCGGAAGGGAAAAGCCCTGCAAATGCCCCGGGCTTTCGGAAAGCTGAAGCACGGTGTTGCTGAAATATCCGGCAGGGTCGCCGCTCCATGCCATTGTGAAAGAGGCAAAAATATAATTCACCACCCACGCCACCAGCGCGGAATAATACGCCGCGACCACAAACGCGATAATGATGCCCGCCCAGCCAATCCACTCAAATTTCTTGTTCATGGCGGCAAAGGAGGATGGCGCGCCAAGCTGGTATTTTTTGCCGATTGCAAGCTCCATCATCAGGATGGGCACCCCCACCGCAAGAATCGCGATGATATAAGGCAGCAAAAACGCGCCGCCGCCATTTTGGTAAACCTGCCCCGCAAAACGCCACGCATTTCCAAGGCCAACCGCACTGCCGATTGCCGCAAAAATAAAGTTGGAACGCGATCCCCATGTTTCTCGTTTCATAAAAATACTCCCCGATATAAAATAAATGAATGCATCTATTGATAACCCGCTATTCACAGGTTTAAAAATATTCGTGATCCATTATATCATATTTTTTGCTGTGATGGGTACAAATCACCGGATCGGACGTGAACTTTTCCCTATTCCTTAAACCAGCTTCGAAACTGGGCAAGACTTCTTCGGCTGGAACGCACCTTCATGATTTTACCGTCTGCTCCGGTGACTCTGACCTGCATTTCCTGTCCCTCGTTACAGCCAATACCGCCGATCGATTGAATAAAATCCCTGCGAAAAGCTACGACATGCGTCAAATCAATATCGACGAACCATACGTCGTTGACATACCCAGCGCCTTGCGCATTCTGTTTTTTCATTTCTTCATCAAAGCGAAAGCCGAGCAGCGACTCCTGCCGCGCGATTTGCAAAATACCCCTGAGAGGAAGCGGCGAGATGAGCGCGATCAGAAATACGCTCATAAACGGCGTAAATATAAGCATGGGGACAGGGTCGGCGCCCTCACGCAAAAACAGTACGACGGCGATGATCAAAAAAATAATCGCGAGAACCAGAGCAAGGACAAAGATCGGTTTCATAGATTTTACATAGAGCCCGCATTTTGTGATTGGGCGCGCCGAATGCGGCACGATGGAAATGTTTTCCTGCTGACACCGCTGCAAAAAATTACCCATGCACTTGAAATCGCTGTTAACAGTGCCAAAACGTTTTCCGTTCGCATAAACGATGAGGGAACCCTGATCAGATATTTTTACACAATCTACGCGATCAATCGAGGTTTGCTTTTTGAGGCCAAAGAACGTAATGTAAGTAAGCGTATTTCCCTCCACACGAAGCTTCCAGAGCGTGGTTGCAAGCCACAGAAAGACAAACACAAGGGCAATCACAAACCCAAGAAGCAACGCATCTGGGTCATAATCATCGAAACAGATACCATTATAAAAATAAACAAGGGCAAATATCCCAACGATAAACCATGCGCTGATTAAAAAAACAGTCCGATAAGCTTTTGGGCACATAGCGGTAAATTTTTTCAGGCTTTTGGTGGCGCGATCCTTCTCTTTCGCCACTTTCCATGTGATGAAAGACAGCACAGGCATAAGCATCAAAATAGAAATCACAGAAGCGGCACGATCCATGGAATCCTCCCTTTGTCTGACCGATGGCAGTCGACCCGTTAGGTATTATATCATACGATCAGACAGATGGGGAGGGGGAGGAAGAGACACCTCTAAGCGCGGTGTGACGACTTTCGCGTATTGAACAAAATTATATACCCTCTCCTTAATCTGCATAAAGCGCAGTGGAAAGATAGCGCTCGCCGGTATCCGGACAGAGGACGACAATTGTTTTTCCTTTATTTTCAGGTCGCTTCGCGAGCTGGGTTGCCGCGCAGATCGCCGCGCCCGAGGATATGCCCACCAAAAGCCCCTCCTTCTTGGCAACCATCCTCGCCGCCGCAAAGGCCTGTTCATTTTCCACGGTGATGATCTCGTCAATCACTGTGGTATCCAGTATTTCCGGTACAAAACCCGCGCCGATCCCCTGAATTTTGTGGGGCCCCGCCTTTCCCTGTGATAACACAGGCGAATCCGCCGGCTCCACAGCGACAACTTTGACGTCCGGATTTGCCTGTTTCAGCACCTCGCCCACGCCTGTCACCGTTCCGCCTGTTCCCACACCCGCGACAAAGTAATCGATTTTGCCATCCGTATCCCGCAGGATTTCCTGTGCGGTGGTGCGTTTGTGAACGTCCGGATTCGCATGATTGGTAAACTGCCCCGGGATAAACGAATTTGGGATTTTATTTTGCAGCTCTTGCGCTTTTTCAATCGCGCCCTTCATCCCCTTCGCGCCTTCCGTAAGCACAAGCTCCGCGCCCAGTGCGGCAAGAAGCTTCCTGCGCTCCACACTCATAGTCTCCGGCATGGTCAAAATCAGGCGGTATCCCTTTGCCGCGCACACAAACGCAAGCGCGATTCCGGTATTGCCGCTGGTCGGCTCAATCACCACCGAATCTTCGCTTAAAAGCCCGCGTGCCTGCGCATCTTCTATCAGGGCGAACCCAACTCGGTCTTTCACAGAAGAAAGCGGATTGAAGTATTCCAGCTTTGCCACAATATGCGCTTGCGCACCCGCCTCTTTTTCATACTGACTCAATTCCAGCAGAGGCGTATTTCCGATCAAGTCCGTTAAACTTTTTGCAATTTTCATTCTATTTTATCCTTTTCTCAAATTTTCGAAAACGCGATTTCCAGGTCTTCCAGAATATCGTCGATATTTTCAAGCCCGATGGACAGGCGAATCTGTTCCTGCGTCACGCCCGCCGCTTTCTGCTCCTCCGGCGAAAGCTGCTGGTGCGTTGTGGAGGCAGGATGCACGACAAGGGATTTTGCGTCCGCAACATTCGCGAGGTTGGAAAACAATTCCAGATTGTCGATCCACTTTCTCGCGGCGGCGGCTCCGCCCTTTACGCCAAAGGTGAAGATTGATCCCGCGCCCTTGGGGAAATACTTCTGCGCAAGGTCGTAATACTTGTCTCCTTTCAGCGACGGATAGCTGACCCACGCCACTTTATCGTGTCCGCTCAAATATTCCGCCACCCGTTTTGCGTTCTGCACATGGCGTTCCACGCGCAGGGAAAGCGTTTCAAGCCCCTGAATGAACAGGAACGAATTGAACGGAGAAAGACAGGCTCCCGTATCCCTCATCAGCTGGACACGGATTCTCGTCACAAACGCCGCCGGTCCGACCTGCGCATAGCAAATGCCGTGATAGCTCTCATCCGGCTGCGTAAAATCAGGGAATTTTCCGCTCGCCCAGTCAAACGTCCCTCCATCCACAATGACGCCGCCAATCGACGTGCCGTGCCCGCCGATGAACTTCGTTGCCGAATGCACCACGATATCCGCGCCGAAGCTAATCGGACGGATGAGGTACGGCGTGCCAAAGGTGTTGTCCACAATGAGCGGAATATTGTTTTCATGCGCAATTTTGGCGACCTTTTCCAGATCGATCACGTTGATGCCGGGATTGCCCAGCGTTTCCACATAAAGCGCTTTGGTGTTTTCCCTGATTGCGTCCGCAAAATTCTGCGGATCATCAGGGTCTACGAAGGTTGTGGTAATGCCATAGCGCGGAAGCGTGACGGAAAATAAATTGTACGTGCCGCCATACAGCGTTGATGCGGCGACGATATGGTCACCCGCGTTTGCGACATTCATGATGCAGTAGGTGATTGCCGCAGAGCCTGAGGCCGTGGCAAGAGCGGCAACTCCGCCTTCCAGAGCCGCGATTCTTTGTTCAAACACATCATTGGTAGGGTTCATCAGGCGCGTATAGATGTTGCCCGGCTTTCTCAGCGCAAACAGGTCTTCGGCTTCCTGCGTATCGTCAAACACATACGAGCTGGTCTGATAGATGGGCACTGCGCGCGACTTTGTGGCAGGGTCTACCTGCTGCCCCGCGTGAAGCTGCTTTGTTTCGAATCTAAACTCTCTTGCCATGTCTGTTTTCTCCTTTTATTGAAACATTTTTTATATCCTATTATTTTTGTAATCTTTTAGTGTTTTTGCAAGTATACCATCTAAAGATTACTAAGTCAATAGGAATTATAATACTATTGTTGATTTTTTTGCACGATTCTCTTACAATGAAGAAAAGGACTGGTGAATAAAACAAAATGAAATTATCGACAAAAAGCAGATATGCGCTGGAGGCGCTGTTATATATGGAGCTTGCCTCCTGCGGAGGTTCTTTGAGCATCAAACAAATTTCGCAGGGCACAGGAATTTCGGAGAGCTATCTGGAGCAAATTTTCTTTGTGCTGCGCAAGGCGGGGCTTCTTTGCACGATCCGCGGAAAAAAAGGCGGATTTTCCTTAAACGGTAGCGCGCAGCAGATCACCGCGGGAATGGTCGTGCGCGCGGTGGAGGGTTCGCTTGTGCCGGTTGCGTGCGTGGATGACCTTTCCGCATGCAGCAGCCCCGCACGTGACCAATGCGTGACGCGGCGGCTGTGGGTGAATCTATCTCACACCATCAACCGCATTTTGGATGGCCTTACGCTCAAGCAGCTCAAAGAACAATTCAAGCAAAGCGGAGGTGTTTTATGAAGATTTCCACCAAGGGACGGTATGGCCTGCGCGCCATGATCGACCTTTCCATGCATGCCACAGGCGACTACATTTCCCTTGCCAGCATCGCCCAGCGTCAGGCGCTTTCGCTGCGCTATCTGGAGGGAATTTTTTCGGGCTTGAAAAAGGCCGGACTGGTATTGAGCCTCGCGGGTTCTCAGGGCGGTTACAAGCCCGCGCTGCCCGCACGCGAGATTACCATGGAAATGATTCTCACCGCGCTCGAGGGAAGCCTTTCCTTAACGGAGGGTGCGCGTGAGGAAGAAAGCCCTCTGCGCTCCTTTCTCACCAAAAACGTGTGGGACGAGGTGGACGGCGCAGTGCTCAATCTGCTGAGGACCACTACGATTGAAGACATGATCCGCGAGTTTGAAAACAGGGATCAGGCGGTGGATTCCAGCGGGCTGTAAGCGACGCGCATTTATGTTATAATGAAATCATAAAACAAGCAGAAAGAAGAGATCTGATGGAAAATGATAAAAGGATTGCAATCTTAATCGACGCGGACAATGTATCTGACAAATACATTCCGTTTATTTTCGATGAAATTTCCAATTATGGCACACCCACCTATAAGCGGATTTATGGGGACTGGACCACCACGCACAACAGCGGATGGAAAAAAATACTGCTCAATTTTTCGATTACGCCCATCCAGCAATACAGCTATACCAAAGGAAAAAACGCCACCGATTCCGCGCTGATCATCGACGCAATGGACATTCTCTATTCCGGCAATGTGGACGGCTTTTGCATTGTTTCGAGCGACAGTGATTTCACGCGGCTTGCCGCGCGTCTGCGCGAGGCGGGCATGTTTGTGATTGGCATGGGCGAACGCAAAACGCCCGCTCCATTCATTGCGGCGTGCGAAAAATTCAAATATCTGGAGGTGCTGGCCTCCAGCACGGAGGACGCTTCCGGTTCTGTTTCCGAAGCATCGTCCGAGCCGGAAGAGGCAAAAGCCGGACAGAAGTTTTCCATGACCACGAAATTCCAACTGACACGGGCAATCAAAGCAATTGTGAACGACATTTCTGATGACGACGGCTGGGCGTTTCTCGGCGCGGTGGGCAATCTGCTCAACAAACGTTATCCCGACTTTGATACGCGCAACTATGGCTTTGCCAAGCTCACGCAATTTGTGGAGTCGTTAAAACAGTTTGACATCGAGTCGCGCAAAACCGCGAACCCGCATATCACGCATAAATTTATCCGCCTGAAAAGTAAGCGGACAAAGCAAAGCTCTTAACGGGTGCAAAACAGCTTGCGTGAAGCAGGATCGTTTGTAAATCGCCGCGCAAAAAATGCGGACATAAAATAAAAAGGATGGGAGAACAAAAGAATGGAAGAAGAAAAAACGCCTGACGTAAAGGCCCCTGAAGAATCCGCCGTTTTGAAGCAGCTCACAAAAATTGAGGAATTGCTCACCGAACAGGTTGCGCAGAACAAAAAAGCGGTAAAATCTTCGCATGTGCACACGGCTGTGCTGGTTGTTTTTGTGGCAATCATTGCAATCGGCCTTTTCGTCGCCAACACAACGCTGACCAAAGCAACGCAAGAGCTTCCCGCAATGCTGGAATCCATCACGCATTTGACGGATACTGCCACGGATGAAATCGGAAAGCTAGGCGACCTCGATATTGCGTCGCTCAACGATACCATCAAAGGGATTTCCACCATCCGTTTTGACGTATTAAACGACAGCATCAAAGCCCTGACCACAATCATCACCCCCCTTGCAAGCGTAATCGGCGCAATCGGAGGATAAAACAAAAAAGAGCCCGCCGAGTTCAAAACCGGCGGGCTTTTTTTGATTTCTCATTTCATCATTTCAAGCCTTAAATCCTGTGACCTGATCCAGCCGACTTTGCGCAGTATTTGCGCGACAAGCAGCGTGATGACAGCCGGAAGGATAAAGTGTACCAGGGCGATTTCGAGAATCAACATGGGCGCGGGTGTTGTTGCGCTCATGGCCGCCCACGCGCCAAACTGACCGACAAGCCCCGAGGTTCCCATGCCTGCGCCCGTAGGCGTGTTTGTCATCTGGAACACCATTGTGGAAATCGGCCCCACCACAGCAGACGCGACAATCGGCGGAATCCAGATTTGCGGCCGCCGCAAAATATTCGGCACCTGCAGCATGGATGTGCCCAGCCCCTGTGCCAGCAAGCCGCCCCAACCGTTTTCCTTAAAGCTCATCACCGCAAAGCCAATCATGTTGGCACAGCAACCCGCAACCGCCGCACCGGCAGCAATACCGCTGATCCCCATCATGATGCACAGCGCCGCCGAGCTGATGGGCAGGGTTAATACCATGCCCACAATCACGGAAACAATGATGCCCATGGGCAAAGGCGCAAGCACTGTCGCGGAGTTTACAAACTCTCCCAGCCATGTCATGAAGCTATTGAGCGGCGGCCCGACCAAAAGCCCGATAAAGCCGCCCGCAAGAATGGTCACGATTGGGGAAACGATGATATCAACCGGCGTTTTGCCCGCGACCAGCCTGCCGATCTCAGCGCCGACCAGCGCCGCCACATACGCCCCAACAGGGCCGCCCATGGCATAGCCGAACGCGCCCGTGGCCGCTGAAGAAAAGATGACAAGCGGTTTGTTTTTCAGCCCATAGGCAATCGCAACGCCGATTGCCGCGCCAACCACAGGCGATTTTGCACTGAGCACTTCCGTGAACTGCGCCAAAACAGAAAGCCCCGGAATCGTCGCAAGCTGGGAAATAATCAGCCCGATAATCAGGCTGGAAAAAAGCCCCAGCGCCATTGCGCCCATGCCGTCAATAAACCAGCGCTTCGCGTATTTTTTGATCACTGTGACTGCTTCAGAATTTTTTTGCATAAAAAAACGACCTCCCAAAAAGTAAATATTTGTTGCTAAAAGCAAATATCGGTTACTTCTTAAGCGGTACGTATACCGTGGAAACGATGTTTCACAACTTAGAAATCATGTGGCTTTAAGTACACATGACACCATTAACGAAATTTATTATACAAAAAAAAGAAAGGGTTTGCAATCTAAAATCCGTAATTTTTTATAAATATCAAGCGCCTCTCCTTTGTTGTGGCAAAACAACGACAAAGGTTGTGCCTTTTCCTTCCTCGCTTTCAAACGAAATGCTTGCGTCGCACCGGTCCAGAATTTGCTTGACGATGGAAAGACCCAGACCGTTTCCCTCCTTGGCGCGCGACGGATCGCCCTGATAAAATTTCTCAAAGATACGAGGCTGCGCCTTAGTGGGGATTCCCGAACCATAATCCGTGATTTCGGCGCGTATATCCACATCCCCGCGGGAAAGCCTGATTTTCAAAAGGCCGCCCTCCGGCGAAAACTTAATGGCGTTTGAAATCAGATTAATCCATACCTGTTGGAGCATTTCCTCATCGCCCGTATATTTTACGGACTCCATCTCGAGGTCAAGCTCCAGATTTTTGGCGCTCCATTCATTTTCCAGCAGCAAAAGCGTATTCCTGATTTGCTCATCCAGCGAGAACTCCGTGCTGACGTCAGGAATGGTCTGATTTTCCAGGCGCGAAAGCCTGAGCATGTTTGAAGAAAGCCTCGAAAGCCTCGCGCTTTCGCTGATAATCACATCCGTATATTCTTCGAACTCCTCTTTTGTGAGGTCTTTCGTTTTCAAAAGCCGCGCAAAGCCTTGAATGGAAGCAATGGGCGTTTTAAATTCATGGGATACACTGCTGATAAAATCCTTGCGGAGATATTCCATGCTTTGCAGTTCTTTTGCCATCGCGTTAAAGCTCTGAGTGAGCTGCCCGATTTCGTCAGGAGAATCGTAATCAATACTGATATCGAAATTTCCTTTTCCGATTTCCTTTGCCGCACGCGTTAAACGCTTCACCGGTTTTGTAATCTGCGTAATGGCAACGAGCATGAGCATGGCTCCAATTACAGCGCAAAACAACAGTGCGGTCAGCGCGCTGTTTTGAAAATTGACGAGTTCGTTGCGGTCTGTGTGGGACGTTACCATAATATATTCATTGTCCAGCTTTAGCACCGCAACCGGAACCTGCGTTTCATCATGCGTTATAATCAAGACCTGCCCCGGGATCAATGCAGAAAGATCCTCCTGCTTAAGCGCCGCAGGCAATGAATCGATTTGAGGATCGTACACCGTAATGGAATAAAACGGATTGGCTGCCGCATCCAAAACTTCTTCAATATCCATGTCCGTGGATTTTGACATCCTTGCAATGCTTTCCGCCGTGGTGACGAGCTGGCTTTTCATGTCCCTGATAATCGAGCTGCGCATAAATCCGGACGCAAGCAAAAGCGAACTGATGCATGACACAAGCAGTACGCCTACAAAAACCAGAATAAATTTGAGCTGAATGGAATGGCCTTGCCTCATACGTATTTCTCCGCCTTATAGCCAAGCCCGCGGATTGTCACAATCTTAAATTCAGAAAAATCGTCAAACTTTTCGCGCAGACGTTTGATGTGTACGTCCACCGTGCGCTCATCCGTTTCCGCGTCCATCCCCCATATTTCATCCATCAGCTGCTGGCGCGTAAAGATTTTTTTGGGATAGGACAGCAGCTTAAACAGAAGGTAAAACTCTTTTTTGGGAAGCTCGTATGCTTTGCCATGAGCCGTCACGGTCAGGCTGTCATAATCTAAAATCACATCTCCCAAGACAAGCTTATGCTCATTGGCAATATTCGCACGGCGCAAAAGGGCGGCGACGCGCAGCAGCATTTCTTCCATATCGATCGGCTTGACCATGTAATCATCCGTACCGACCAAAAAACCTTTCCGCTTGTCTTCAAACGTTTCCTTTGCCGTTACCATCAAGATCGGCAGCGTATAGCCCGCCGCACGCAATTCCTCTGTCAGTTCGTAGCCGTCCATCGCGGGCATCATAATATCGCTGATGATAAGATCAATCTGCTTGGAATCCAGCACCTTAAGCGCCTCCTCTCCATTTTCCGCATGATAAACCTCATAGCCATCCTGCTCCAGATAGGCCGCCATAAGTTTTCTTAAATTTTTATCGTCCTCTGCGATTAATATATGAAACATGGCAATCTCCGTCCGCGCCCCTTGCGCGGTATCCTGAATCCTTTGTCCGCATTGCGCTTTTTACTACTTCATAGTATATCATTTTTGTGAACCGAAAATGAAGTCAATGCAAAAAATCCCTCCGCACAAAACCAAAACGGAAATCTTGAAAAAATTAAATTAAGCGTTTAGCTTTCAATAGCTTGCGTTACATATAGCATAGTTGTTCATGAACAGTTCATATTTTTTGAACGAAAAGCGTTAAACATTTTAAAGGAGTGATGAAATATGTTACACGTAAACACACCGTTGAAGAACACGAAAATCCCTTCCCCCAATCTGGCTGTTTTTGAAGCGGACGCGGCAATGCCGAAAAATGCGCTCAACCAAAAACCCGTTCCCGCTGAGGTTGCTTACCGCCTCATTAAGGACGAACTGATTGACGAGGGCAACGCGCGCCAGAATCTGGCAACATTCTGCCAGACCTATATGGAGCCGGAAGTGACGAGGCTGATGTCCGAAACGCTTGCGGTCAACGCAATTGACAAATCAGAATATCCGCAGATGACAGAAGTGGAAAACCGCTGCGTGAATATTATCGCGGACATTTGGAATGCGCCGCAGGGACAGGCAATGGGCACTTCCACCGTGGGTTCTTCCGAGGCTTGCATGCTGGGCGGCATGGCGATGAAATTCCGCTGGCGCGACCTCGCAGAAAAAGCAGGCATCGATATCAAAGCAAAAAAACCGAATCTGGTTATTTCGTCCGGCTATCAAATTTGCTGGGAAAAATTCTGCGTGTACTGGGACATCGAAATGCGCCTTGTTCCATTGGATGAGCAGCATATGAGCATGAATATGGACACCGTGATGGATTTGGTCGACGATTACACCATCGGCATCGTGGGAATCCTCGGCATCACCTATACAGGAAAGTTCGACGATATCAAAAAGCTTGACGAGCTGGTGGATGAGCATAATAAGACGGCAAAGGTTCCGATCGGCATTCATGTGGACGGCGCTTCGGGCGGCATGTTCACACCGTTTGTTAATCCTGAGCTTGAGTGGGATTTCCGCCTGAAGAACGTGCATTCCATCAACACGTCCGGCCATAAATACGGCCTCGTTTATCCGGGCATCGGCTGGGTTCTTTGGAAGAGCAAAGAATACCTGCCGGAACGGTTAATCTTCTATGTCAATTATCTGGGTGGAGAGCAGCCGACAATGGCCATCAATTTCTCCCGCTCCGGCAGCCAGATTATCGGACAGTACTATATTTTCCTGCGGTATGGGCTGGAAGGTCTGAAGCTGGTTCAGGGCCATACAAGAGACGTAGGCCTGCACATCGTCGATGCAATCAAGCAATTTGGCATCTTTGAAATCTATAACGACGGCACAAATCTTCCTGTGCTGTGCTATAAACTCAAGGATCCCGGCAAACACAAATGGACGCTGTATGAACTGGCGGACAGGCTTGCAATGAAGGGCTGGCAGGTTCCCGCCTACACGCTGCCGGAAAACCTGACCAATGTTCTCATCCAGCGCTATGTGGTACGCGCCGACCTTTCCTATAATATGGCCGACGCACTGATCGAAGATATGAGAATGGCCATCGAATACCTGGAGAAGAATACATCTGTAGACGCTCCCGGAAAGCAAAAGACCGGCGCGCAGGGCTTTACTCATTAACCGGCAGTTTTTATTTGCCAAGTGAAACGAACCGCGCCTTTGCGTATCAAATGCGTGGTTCGGCATTGAGATAAAAATCCGCTTATATGGAAGAATCGGCACACTCCTTTTTTTCCATATAGGCGGTCTCTATGAAAAAAAGGAGGTAACGAAATGAATAAAATTGCAAGTTCCTCAAGCAATAAACATTTGACTTTATTCGGATTTTTTGCGATTACCGCTTCTATGGTTATGACCATCTATGAATATCCGACGTTTGCATCCTCCGGTTTTTCCCTCGTGTTTTTCCTGATTTTGGGAGGCGTTCTCTGGTTCCTGCCTGTCGCCCTTTCCTCTGCGGAAATGGCAACCGTAAAAGGCTGGGACACGGGCGGCGTTTATACCTGGTCAGGCAATATGCTCGGCGAAAAATGGGGTTTTGCAAACATTTTCTTCCAGTGGTTCCAGATCACTGTCGGCTTTGTCACAATGATCTATTTTATCTTAGGCGCTTTGTCTTATGTGCTCCACTGGGATGCGCTCAATAGCAATCCCGTGATCAAATTTATTGGCGTTCTGGTCATTTTCTGGGCGCTGACCTTTTCCCAATTCAAGGGTACAAAATTGACGGCGAAAATCTCAAAAATTGGTTTTGTATTTGGTATTATGATTCCAGCCGTGATATTATTTGCTCTTGCGATCGGCTTTTTTACAACCGGCGGAAAAAGTTTGATTCCGCTTGATGCAAAAGCGCTGATTCCTGATTTTACAAAGATTAACACCCTCGTTGTTTTTGTCTCCTTTATCCTCGCGTATGCGGGAATCGAAGCATCCGCAACGCATGCCAACGAGATGAAAAACGTAAAAAGGGATTATCCGATTGCCATAATCATTCTGGTTATCCTCGCAATCGTTCTCAATACAATTGGCGGCGTATCCATTGGCGCAGTTGTGCCGGAAAGCCAACTTGGCCTTTCTACAGGCGTCATTCAGGGCTTTGAAGGACTGGTTCACCACTTTGGAAGCGGCATGGACTGGATTGTCAGCATTGTCGCAATCCTGATTGCGGTCGGCGTAATCGCGGAAGTATCGGCCTGGGTGGTCGGCCCCTCCTGGGGTATGCTCGAGGCAGGTAAAAATGGCCTCCTGCCCAAAAAGCTTTCCGAGACCAACAAACACGGCGTTCCAACGAAGTTTCTGTTGCTGCAGGGCGTGATCGTTACTATTTGGGCTGCGGTACTGACCTTTGGCGGCGGCGGAAATAACGTGTCGTTCTTCACGGCAATTTCCCTCACCGTAATCATCTATATCGTGGGCTATATCATCTTCTTCCTGGCTTATATCAAGCTGGTAAGAAAACATGGAGACCTGCCCAGGGCGTTTGAAATTTCTAAAAAGAAAGCTCCCAAGCTGATTTTGGCATTTGCAGGCCTGATCGTTTCGATCTTTGCACTGGTCATTTCCTTTATTCCGCCGTCACAGCTCACAAGCCCTGACGCGGCAACCCAGTACCTGACCATATTGATCGTCAGCTTTGTGGTTGTAATCTTTGTACCGTTTATTATCTATCACATTATGCGCAAAAAGAATCCACTGCCCGCCGGCACCACTATGCCGCCGATAGCAGATGACACAGAAGACGACGCGCAGCCGGCAGCCGCAAAAGCGGCGGCAGACACTGCGCCCAAGCAAACCATACAAGACGATTCTCCAAAGAAATAATCCTTCACAGGATATAAAAATAGCCGCAAACAAGTTGCGGCTATTTTTTTGCCCTTTATTTCCTTGCGCTGCCGAAGTTTGATTTTCCTTGACAACCTTTTTTTCACGGTTTATACTCAAGCTAGCAAGCGCTAGTCGGCTTGCAATCGCTAGGCTCACAGAAGGGAGCGCTCTCAATGGAAACATCAGAATTGATATTGGACGTCTCTTTGAAACTGTTTTCCCAACGCGGCTACGCCGGTTCATCTGTGCGTGATATTGCCGCGAAAGTCGGAATCAAGGACAGCTCGCTTTACTTCCATTACAAAAACAAACAGGCAATCCTCGATTCCCTTGCGCAACGGTTTATTGACATATCCAATCAAACCATGGTTCACCTGGTGGCAGCGTGGGATAAAATTTTATCCATGAATGACGATTTATTTTGCTCTATTACAGTGGAATATGTAAAGTCTTACCTGATGGATCCGTTTATTCGAAAATTCATTCAGGTTCTGCACCACGAGCAAGGGTGCAATGACAGGCTAAGAGCCCTCTATGTTGATTGGTGCATCGAAAAGCAGCTTGCATTGCAGGCAAAGCTGCTTGGAAAATTGCAGGAGATCGGATATCTGAAACAGGAGAACCTTGAGGCGATGACTGTTTCATTTTATTCCCCTGTTTTTTTATATTTCCATCAATACATGAACGGAACGCTCGTAAGCACTGCCGAGCAATCATTTTTGACAGCGACCATCGGCGCGGCAAGGAATTTTCTTCGGTTTTTCAAAGCTTGACCCAACCTGCAAAAATGGACGGCGTAGTTTATTCCGCCTGCTTTTTGCGTTGCGAACAATTGCCCTTTTCCACATTCTTTTCCGGTAGATCCGCATGGCGCTCGGCATAGGCAATCAGCATGTTATAAACCAGGCTTGACCGCTCCTCCACATCGCCTTTTCCATAAAGCGAGATTGCATTGAGCATTCCAAACAGAAGCTCGGAAAGCATCTCCGGATCGCCTTCCTTAAGCTCTGTTCCGCATTCCACGAACACGCGGGTAATGAGCTCCACAAAAAGCTGCTGAACCTGCTTGCGGATTCCAAACAGCGTCCGTTCGATATATTCCTTTTCCGATTCAAAATTTACAACCTGATTGATCACATCCTGCGGCGTTTCAGTCATTCGCGCAATAAAACAGTAAATCGCCCCGTAAAAAGCCTCTTTGGGTTGTTTTCCGAAAACCGTTCCCAAGAATTCCGTCATGATTTGTTCGATTTCTCCTGCGAAGACCTGCGCCAAAAGCGCCTCTTTATCTCCAAAATGGGTATACACCGTGCCCACGGAAAGGCCGCTGATTTCCGCAATGCGGCGCATGGAAAGACTGTCGTAGCCTTCCTTGTGATAAATCTCCAAAGCGGCATTGATAATTTTTTGTGTGACTCCCTCAATTTTTTTCGGCATACTGTTTCCCCCTTCTATTGCTCGGCATGCGGATCGATAAGCCCCGCCGCGTATTCCTCTTTTGTCTTCTTAATATATTGAAAAATTTTCGCGGCAAGAACCACAGCGATCACTCCCGACATCACATCCGCCACGAGCGGCGAGATCATAATTCCATTTATTCCCCACACTGCGGCGAGTACAAGCACCGTTGGAATGAGGCACACGCCTTGCCTGGATATGGAGAGAATCAGCGCGCCGGTTGCCCTTCCAAACGCCTGATGCGTCATCATCATCACAAGCGTAAATGCGGTGATGGTAAAGCCCGCCGTAAACCAGCGAAGCGCCGGAACGCCGATTTGCATCACATACGCATCCGTTGTGAAAAGCGTCATCAACTGCTCCGCGAAAAGATTGCACGCCAGAGCAACAACCGTTCCGATCACAAGCGCAACTACAACGCCAAAGCGCATTGCCGATCTAAGCCTGTCAAACCGGTGCGCGCCGAAATTATATCCGGCGACCGGCTGATATCCCTGCGAAAACCCAAAGATTAACGCGAACCCCAAAAACTGTATCCGGTTCACAATGCCAAAGGCCGCAATGGCTCCGTCTCCATACGGCTTGGCACAAATATTGATTACCGCAAAGCCCACCGCCGCCAAAAACTGCGTTAAAAATGTGGAAGAGCCAATCCGCGTGATATAGGAAATAATCTCTCGGTCAAACCGGAACCCTTTGAGGCTGAATCCCGCAACCGTCTTTTTTCGCCAATAATTTGAAGAAAGAATGATAAACGACAGCACCTGCGCGATCGCCGTCGCAACAGCCGCGCCCAATACGCCCATTTCAAAGGTGAAAATGAAAATCGGATCGAGAATGATGTTCACCACAGCGCCGATTACCATGCCGATCATGGATTGAAACGCGCTTCCCTCCGAACGAAGCAGGTTATTAAACGCCATATTGGTAAGCTGTATGGGGGAGGCAAGAAACATCACCAGCGCATAGTCAAGCGCCAAGCCAATGGTGCTTTCCGAAGCGCCAAGCATGAGAAGCAGCGGCCGTGCAAAAAGGCATCCCAGCAGGGCTACCAAAACCCCTGCCAAAAAAGAAAGCAATATGGTGGTAGTGGCCGTCTTG